>JALSGW010000296.1 GCA_026982585.1 Alphaproteobacteria bacterium
GCACCGCCAACTTCCTGCGCGGCATCCCCTACTGGTCGATCGCCCTCGCCTTCCTGGCGGACGGCCGGGTGGAGTTGGCGCTTACCTTGGATCCGGTGCATGACGAGCTGTTCACCGCCCGCCTCGGCCACGGTGCTTGGGCCGGCTCCCGCCTGCTGCGGGTCTCACAGCGGGCGGAGCCGGGACAGGCGGTGGTCGCCCTCGGCCATCGCTTCGGCGACCGCAGCGCGGAGTACGCCGCGCTGGTAACGGCGCTGCTCGCGCAGGGATTCGAACACCGCCGGTTGGGATCGGTGGCCTTGAGCCTCGCCCATGTCGCAGACGGCCGCTTGGAGGCTCTGATCGCGCCGGCCATGCGCGCGTGGGACGTGGTGCCGGGACTCTTGCTCGTGCGGGAGGCGGGCGGCTGGTGCCGGGACTTTCCCCTCTCCCGGCACGCCTCCGCACCGGTGGCCGCGGCCAACCGCGCTCTCGCTCCGCTGGTGGCCGAGATCCTTGAGGAGAGCAGCCAGGGGAAGGCCTTCGAACCCGCGCCCGCGGCCCGACCGCCTCAGCGCGGCCGGCAGTAGGAGGGAAGCCGGTAGCGGATCCGGATCTCGCCCGCCGCGCGTAACTCGAGCCGGCGATAGCGCCCGCCCGAATAGCGCGGACAGTCGCGCGCAAGCCCCGCCGCCACCAAAGCGGCGCCGAGATCCTGCCCATCCAGGTAACAGCGGGCCACGATCCGGTCCCATGACCGGCTGCCGTCCGGATGGCACACCACCTCCCGGCCCAGCACCAAAGCGCGCAGGAATCGGGTCGCTTCACGGCCGAGCGGCTGGTTGCGCTCGGGCGCCGCCACCCCCTGCAGCCGCACCGGCGTGCGTTCCACCACCAGGGTGTCGCCGTCGCGCACCTTGCTGACCGTGCCCAAAAGCGGCACCTGCTCCGCTCGAAGCGGCCAGGCGGCGCACAGCATCATGCCCAGGACGAGGAGAACCCGACGAGGCGTCACCATGGTTGGACGGTTTGGGTGCAGCCTCATGCTAGCAGCGGCGGCGGGGTGGTGCCAAGCTCCCGCATATCGGAGTGCGCCATCAGGGGCGCGCGGCCGCTCTTGATCCCGGTGCCGGCGCTGGGCTAGCGAGGGGCGGGGGGAGGAGACCCATGGGGTCGGCGCCGGGGGATCATGTGCTGCTGACGCCCGCCCGGATGGCGGAGGTGGATCGCGCCGCGGTGGCGGCGGGGATCGCCTCGCGGGTGCTGATGGAGAATGCGGGCGGGGCGGTGTTCCGCGCCATTGTCGCGCGATACCGGCCGTGTGCGGTGGTGGTGCTGTGCGGCCCCGGCAACAACGGCGGCGACGGCTATGTGGTGGCGCGCAGGCTGCGGGAGGCCGGCTGGCCGGTGCGGGTGGCCGCGCTGGTGCCGCCGGAGCGGCTTTCGGGCGATGCCGCCTGGGCGGCCTCAAGGTGGGGCGGACCGGTGGAGGAGCTCGCTCCCGCCGCGCTTTTGGGATGCGCGCTGGTGGTGGACGCCCTGTTCGGAGGCGGGCTTGCCCGCGACCTCGAGGGCCCGGCGCGGGCGGTGGCGGAGATGGTCAACGCCATGCCGCTTGCGGTGGTGGCGGTGGACATCCCCTCGGGAGTCGACGGCGCCAGCGGGGCGGTGCGCGGTGCGGCGCTGCGTGCCGATCTCACCGTCACCTTCGGGCGCGCCAAACCCGGCCATCTGCTGCTGCCCGGGCGGCTTTACCGGGGCGAGCTGGTGGTGGCCGACATCGGCATCCCGGACGAGGTGGTGGCGGCGCACGACGAGGGGATACGGATCAACCACCCGGATCTGTGGCGTCGGTATCTCAGGGCGCGCGGGCCGTGCGACCACAAGTACCGTTTCGGCCACGCCATGGTGGTGGGTGGACCTGCGTCCACCACCGGCGCCACCCGTCTCGCCGCCGAGGCCGCCCTGCGCGCCGGCGCCGGTCTCGTCAGCGTGCTCACCACGCCCGAGGCCCTCCCCACCTACGCGGCCCATCTCACCGCGGTGATGACGAAGGTCTATGCGACCCTGGACGAGCTCGACCGCTGGCTCGGCGACCGGCGCACCACGGCGGTGCTCTACGGGCCCGGTGCCGGGGTGGAGGAGGCCACGCGCCGGCGCCTAGAGCGGGTGCTTGCGGCCGGTAAGCCGGCGGTGCTGGACGCCGACGCGCTGACGGTGTACCGGGACGATCCCGCCGCCCTCTTTCGCCGTCTTCGGCCCGACTGCGTGCTCACCCCGCACGATGGCGAGTATGCGCGGCTGTTCGCGGTCTCGGGCGACCGGTTGCGGCGGGCGCGGGAGGCGGCCCGGTGCGCCGGGGCGGTGGTGCTGCTCAAGGGTGCGGACACGGTGGTGGCGGCGCCGGACGGCCGTGCGGCGATCCAGCCCGAGGCGCCGGCGGGGCTCGCCACCGCCGGCAGCGGCGACGTGCTGGCGGGGATCCTGGTGGGTCTCATGGCCCAGGGGATGCCGGCCTTCGAGGCGGCGGCGGCGGCGGTGTGGGTGCAGGCGGAGGCGGGACGGTGTGCCGGGGCGCTGTTCACCGCAGAGGACCTGCTCTCCGGCATCGGCTCCGCCCTCGCTCCCCTGTTGGAGCGGGGCTGAAGTTACCCGGGTGCATCGTTCCCTCCCGAGGGGTTCACGTTTCACGCCGCTCGTGTAGGGAGGGGGGTGCCGTACAACCGGCCACCAAACCGGGCGTGTCGGGATTCATCCCCGCGCGTCCGCGGACGATGAGGCTAGCGTGCTGACCGATCCGGCCCTCGCCGCAGTCCTCGACACCGCCCGCGACGGCGTGCTGCTGCTGCGGGCGCGGGGCGCCGCGGCGCCGGAGATCGCCGGGACCAACCGCAGGCTGGAGGAGCTTCTCGGCTATGCCGGGCGCGAGCTGATCGGCCGCAGCGTGCGGGTGCTGCGGCCGGCGGGGGCGCTCAGGGAGGGCTTCGTGCGCTTGCAGGACGCCTGCGCCCGGGGGCGGCCGTTCGAGGGACAGGTGGCGCTGCGCACCGCCGCGGGCGGAGCGGAACAACTCTACGCACGGGGCGAGAAGGCGGCGAGCTCTGATCTCTATGTGCTGTGGCTGCAGGCGCTGCCACGCGGGCAGCTGGCCGCGCCGGAATGGACCTTGCCGGCCGAGGTGCTGGCCCGACTGTCGCGGGAATGGTGGTATGCGCTGGCGGTCGGGGAGGACGGCGGGCTGCGGCCCGATTTCGTGGATGCGCGGCTGCTCGCGCAGCTGGGCCTCGCTCCCGAGCAGGCGGGCGAACTGTTCTCCCGCCTGCTGGACCAGGACCGTCCGGCGGTGCGCAAGCGCAACCAGCGGCTGTTGCGCGGTGAGGCGGCGAGGATCCGCTACCGGCTGGTGGCCGCGGACGGCCAGCCGGTGGAGGTGGAGGACGAGTGCTGCCCGTTGTTGGACGAGGAGGGGTTCCTCACCCGGGTGGTCGGGGTGATGCGGCGGGCGGACGAGGCGCGGGCGTGGGAGGAACGCACCTCGGGCAGTTGCGCGGCTGTGGTGGCGCGCCTGTTGCACCGGCTCACCCTGGTGATCCGGGAGGACGGGGTGCTGGTGTGGGCGAGTTCCGAGCCGGCCACGCCGCTCACCGAACGGTTCTTCGGTCTCGTCGGCCAGGATCTCGCGGTGGCGCTGCCGGCGGAGCTCGCCGACCGCTGGCTCGAGCTCGTGGACCAGGCGCTGCTCGCGGGAGAGGTGCGGCGCCAGCAGGGCGCACTGCCCTTCCCCGAGGCCGAGGGCCTGTTCGAGGTCATGGCGGCGCCCATGAACGGGCGGTTCGCCCTGTTGCTGCTGAGGCCGGTGGAGCCGCAGGCGGAGCGGGAGGAGGCGGAACTGGCCTCGGGGCTCGCGGAAGCACCGGGTGCTTTCGCTCCGGCGGCAAGCGGGCTGCCGGCGCGGCGCGAGGGGCCGGAATCGGGTTGGGCGATGGCGGTGCTGGCGGCGGTGGCGGACGGCGTGGTGGCGACCGACCGCCGCGGGCTCGTGCGCTGGCTCAACGAGGCGGCCCAGGTGATCTTCGGCTACGAGGCCGAGGACCTGGTCGGCCGGCCCTTCCACCTGCTGCTCGCGCTGCCTGCGGAGCAGCGGATCGATTTCGACACCCTCTCGGCCCAGCTCGAGCGGGAGCCGGTCGGCTATATGGAGGTGAGCGGGCGGCGTCGCGACGGCGAGGTGATCCCGCTCGAGATCTGCATCGCTCCCATCGACGTGCCGCCCGGCGGCTACACCATCACCATCCGCGACATCACCGTGCGTCGCCAGACCGAGGAGGCGATCCGGGCGCTTGCCTATTACGATCCGCTCACCGCGCTGCCCAACCGGCTGCTGTTCGTGGACCGGCTCGGCGAGGCCATCGAGCGGGCGCGGCGCAACCGCCAGATCTTCGCCGTCATGCTGGTGGATCTCGATCGCTTCAAGCTCATCAACGATTCCCTGGGCCTGCAGATCGGGGACGCCATGCTCAGGGCGGTGGGCGAGCGTCTGCGCCGCACCCTGCGCAAGAGCGACACGGTGGCCCGCCTCGGCGGCGACGAGTTCATGATCCTGCTCCATGGGGTGGCGAGCGCCGAGGCGGCGGCGCGGGTGGCCCAGAAGCTTCTCGAGAGCCTCAAGCCGCCGTTCGTGGTCAACGGCCATGAGCTCACCACCAGCGCCTGCATCGGCATCGCCATGTTTCCCCACGACGGCACCGACGCCGATGCGCTCATCAAGAACGCGGACACGGCGCTGACCCGGGCCAAGGAGCAGGGCCGCAACCACTACCAGTTCTACACCACCGACATGAACGCCGCCGCCTTCGAGCGGCTGATGCTGGAGAGCCGGCTGCGCCGGGCGCTCGCGCAGCAGGAGTTCGTGGTCTACTACCAGCCCCAGGTGGAGCTCGAGAGCGGCCGTATCGTCGGCGTCGAGGCGCTGTTGCGCTGGTTCCACCCGGACCACGGCATGGTGCCGCCGAGCGAATTCATCCCCCTCGCCGAGGAGACCGGGCTGATCGTGCCGATCGGCGAATGGGTGCTCGAGACCGCCCTGGGGCAGGTGCGGGAATGGCACCGGCAGGGTGTTCCCGGACTGCGCCTCGGGGTCAACCTCTCGGCCCGCCAGTTCCAGCAACGCGACCTCGTCGCCCGCATCGAGGAACTCACAGCCCGCCTCGAATTCCCGCGTGCCCTGTTGGAGCTCGAGCTCACCGAAAGCGTGGTGATGCGGGAGGCGGCGGAGAACGTGCGCCGCCTGCGCGAGCTCACCCAGCTCGGGGTCCAGCTCACCCTGGACGACTTCGGCACCGGCTATTCCTCGCTCGGCTATCTGCGGCGCTTTCCCATCCATGCCCTGAAGATCGACCGCAGCTTCATCCACGACATCGCCCACGAACAGCAGGCGGCGGCCCTGGTGCAGGCCATCGTGGCGCTGGGGCTGAGCCTCAAGCTGCGGGTGGTGGCCGAGGGGGTGGAGACCCGCGAACAACTGCGGCTCCTGCGCGGCTTCGGCTGCACCGAAATCCAGGGCTATCTGTTCTGCCGGCCGCTGCCGGCCGAGGAGCTGGCGCTGTGGCTGCGCGAGGATCGCCGGCTGGATCTGGACGGGCTCTAAGGGGCCATGGCGGCGCCTTGTCGGGTGGCGGATGGGCTCCCATCTCGGCCTGGGCGCGGGCCGATGCGCCCGATCGCGACCTCAGGGGAGGACCGATCATGGCGGTCAGCACACCGGTGTGCAACTTCGGCGAGAAGGCGAAACCGTTCCGTCTGCTCGGCGTCGACGGCCGCTGGCACAGCCTCGACGAGCTCAAGGGCGCGCGCGGCACCTTGATCGTCTTCATGTGCAACCACTGTCCCTATGTGCAGGCGATCATCGACCGGCTGATCCGGGACGCCCGCGAGCTCAAGGAGCTGGGCGTGAATACGGTCGCCATCTGCTCCAACGATCCCGAACAGTATCCCGAGGACAGTTTCGACAACATGCGCCGCTGGGCGGAGGAGAAGGACTTTCCCTTCCCCTATCTGTGGGACGAGACCCAGGAGGTGGCGCGTGCGTATGGCGCCGTCTGCACGCCGGACTTCTTCGGCTACAACGCCGATCTCGAGCTGCAGTACCGCGGCCGGCTCGATTCCTCGGGGCGCCATCCGGCGCCGCCGGACGCGCGCCGCGAGCTGTTCGAGGCCATGAAGCAGATCGCCGAGACCGGCAGGGGGCCGAAGGAGCAGGTGCCCTCCATGGGCTGTTCCATCAAGTGGCGGCCCGCCGCCTGAAGCGCGCGCATGGCCTTCGCCGACCTGCGCGCCTTCGTGGATCATCTCGAGGCGAGAGGCCGGCTCGTGCGGGTGCGCGAGCCGGTGAGCCCGGTGCTCGAGGTGACCGAGATCGCGCGCCGGGTGCTCCAGAGGGGCGGGCCGGCGCTGTTGTTCGAGCGCGTCGAGGGCTCGGACATCCCGCTGCTCGCCAACCTCTTCGGCACCGTCGAGCGGGTCGCCTGGGGCCTCGGCCGCGAACCGGAGGAATTGCGTGCGCTCGGCGAGCTCCTCGCCTTCCTGCGCCAGCCCCAGCCGCCCCGGTCCTTGGGCGAGGCGCGGGAACTCGCGCCGGTGGTCAAGGCCGCCTGGGCCATGCGCCCCAAGCGGGTTGTGCGCGCGCCCTGTCAGGAGGTGGTGCTGGAGGGAGAGGCGGTGGATCTCGGCCGGCTGCCGGTGCAGACCTGCTGGCCGGGCGAGCCGGCGCCGCTCATCACCTGGCCGCTGGTGGTCACCCGGGGGCCCGGCGATGAGGCGGTCGACAGCCCCAATCTCGGCATCTACCGCATGCAGCTGCTCGGGCGCGACCGGACCATCATGCGCTGGCTGCACCACCGCGGCGGCGCCCAGCAGTTCCGGCGCTGGAAAAGGATGCGGCCGGGCGAGCCCTTCCCCTGCGCGGCGGTGATCGGCGCCGATCCGGGCATCCTGTTGGCGGCGGTCACCCCGGTGCCCGACACCCTCTCCGAATACGCCTTCGCCGGGCTGTTGCGCGGCGAACGGGTCGAGCTTGCGGCAGCGCGCACGGTGCCGCTCGAGGTGCCGGCCCGGGCCGAGATCGTGATCGAGGGCTTCGTCGACCCCGAGGAGGAGGCCCCCGAGGGGCCTTACGGCGACCATACCGGCTACTACAACGCCGTCGAATCCTTCCCGGTCTTCCGGGTCACCGCCATCACCATGCGCCGCGATCCCATCTACCTCTCCACCTACACCGGCCGTCCGCCGGACGAACCCTCGGTGCTCGGCGAAGCCCTCAACGAGCTCTTCATCCCGCTCCTGCAGCAGCAGTTTCCCGAGATCGTCGACTTCTGGCTGCCGCCCGAGGGCTGCTCCTACCGGGTGGCGGTGGTCTCCATCCGCAAGGCCTATCCCGGCCACGCGCGCCGCATCATGATGGGGGTGTGGTCCTATCTGCGCCAGTTCACCTATACCAAATTCGTGATCGTGGTGGACGAGGACATCGACTGCCGCAACTGGAAGGACGTCGTCTGGGCGCTGTCCACCCGGGTCGATCCCGGCCGCGATCTCCTGATCGTCGAACACACGCCCATCGACTACCTCGACTTCGCCTCGCCCGAGGTCGGCCTCGGCGCCAAGCTCGGCATCGATGCCACCACCAAATGGCCGCCCGAGACCCGCCGCGAATGGGGGCGTCCGATCCGCATGGACGAGGAGGTGATCAGGCGGGTGAGCGCGCGCTGGGAGCGCTACGGCATCCCGCTCGAGTGAGCCTGGGTTGATGCCGAAGAGGGGCGGCGCGGCCGGTTGCGGCGATGATCCGTGCTTGGAGCGGCAGCTGTGGACCCGATCGAAGCTCTTGGGCGAAGCGCCAGATCCGCACACCGCCCTTCGTGGTTCGCTCAACCAACGAGCGGTTGGCGGCCCCAACGGGACTCGAACCCGTGTTTCAGCCTTGAGAGGGCTGCGTCCTAACCGCTAGACGATGGGGCCTTCGCCGCCGCGGCGCGCCCTCCATCTAGGCGGGCCGGGCCTGGAAATCAAGCAGCGGCGCCGCCCACAGCACCGCATGAAGGAAAGGGGCGCGAGTGCGCGCCCCTTCCCGTTCAGCCTCCCCGATCCGTCCTCAGATCTCGCCCATCCGCATCTGCTCGGCGATATAATCGGCCTGGCGAATCGCCAGGGCGACGATGGTGAGGGTGGGGTTCTCGGCGCCTCCAGTGGTGAAGACGCTGCCGTCCGAGATGAACAGGTTCTTGATGTCGTGGCTCTGTCCCCACTTGTTCACCACCCCATCGCGCGGGTTTGCGCTCATGCGGTTGGTGCCGAGATTGTGGGTCGAGGGATAGGGCGGCACCTCGTAGACCTCGATGGCGCCGGCCGCCTCGTAGAGGGCGCGCGCCTGCCGGTAGGCGTGCTCGCGCATGGCGATGTCGTTGACGTGGTCGTCGAAGTGCACGTTCGGCACCGGCATGCCGAACTGGTCCTTCTCCGTGGGATGGAGGGTGACGGCGTTGCCCTCCTGGGGCATGTCCTCGCCGACGATCCACAGCCCGGCCATGTGGGTGTAGTTCTCGAGCTTGCGGGTGAACGACCGACCCCACGCACCCGGGTCGAGGAAGGCGGCGAGGAAGGGCAGGCCCAGGGAGAGGGTCTCCAGCTCGTAGCCGCCGACGAAGCCGCGCTTGGGATCGTTGCCGGCCTCGTCCATGACGATGCCGGCCATGGTGGTGCCCCGGTACATGCGCACCGGCTGCGGGAACACCGCATACACCGAACCCGTGACGTGGCGCATGTAGTTCTTGCCCACCTGGCCGGAGCTGTTGGCGAGGCCGTCCGGGAACAGGTTGGAGGCGGAGTTGAGGAGCAGTCTCGGGCTTTCGATGGAATTGCAGGCGACGCAGACGATGCGGGCGCGCTGGCGCTGCTGGTTGCCCTCGGCGTCCACGTAGACGACGGCGTTCACGCGCCCCTCTCTGTCGTGCTCGATGCGCAGCACATGGGACTGCGGCCGCAGATCGAGTCGTCCGGTGGCCTCGGCCTTGGGGATGTCGCTGTAGAGGGTCGACCATTTGGCGCCCACCTTGCAGCCCTGGAAGCAGAAGCCGATCTGCTGGCAGGAGGGCCGGTCGTCGTAGGGCCGGCTGTTGATGGCCATGCGGCCGGTGTGCACCACCTTGTAGCCGAGCCGCCTCGCGCCGTGGTAGAAGACCTTGAAGTTGTTGTTGCCGGGAAGACCCGGCCGGTCCTCGGTGCGGGTCACTCCCATGTTGCGCTCGGCCCGGGCGTAGTAGGGGGCGAGTTCCTCGTAGGTGAGCGGCCAGTCGAGCAGATTGGCGCCCGGGATCTCGCCGTAGACGCTTCGGGTCTTGAACTCGTGGGGCTGGAAGCGCAGGCTCGCGCCCGCGAAGTGGACGGTGGTGCCGCCCACCGTCTTGCAGATCCAGGCCGGAAGATTGGGAAAATCCCGCGCGATCCGCCAGCTGCCCGAGGTGGTGCGCTTGTCCAGCCAGGAGAGCTGGAAGAAGGCCGCCCACTCGTCGTTGACGAAATCGTCGATGGTAAGCCGCGGCCCCGCCTCCAGGAGCACCACGTCGATCCCCTTCTGGCAGAGCTGGTTGGCCAGCGTGCCGCCGCCGGCGCCGCTGCCGATGATGACCACCACGTGGTCGTCGTCGAACGCGAACCGTGCCATGCCGAAAGCCTCCCCAAGCCGTGTGCGGTCAGCCGAGATAGGGCGGCGGACTCACGTCCGGCGGCGGATCCGGAAGCCAGCCGAGGTCCTGGAAGCCCCGCCTGAGGTAGCCGCCGAACTCGTAGCTGCTGCCCTCGTAGCCGAAGTACCGCCACACCAGCTTGTTGTTGTAGAAGTGGAAGATCACAGACCCCCGCACCTTCTGGAAGAAGGCATCGCCCTCGGCCTCGAGCTCCTCCAAGACAAGGGTGCGGGTGGTCGGCGAGAGATCGACGAAGGGGATGCCGCGGGCGGCATCCAGCCGCGCCACCCCGTCCGCGAGCAGCTTGCGCACCTCCTCGCTTTCCTTCGCCTCGCCGTCGAGCGCCTCCACCACCACCGCGTAGTATTCATCCCCGAGCGCCGGATGGGGGTAGAGGGTGCGGGTCATGGCCAAAAGCGTGCGGGCGCCGCGTTCGTCGAGCACATCGAGCGCGATCGCCCAGGAGCGATCGGGGTCGTAGAAGATCACCCGTCCCGCGGCGGTGACGGCCAGCAGCGCCTGTCCGGAACGTTTGAGAAAGCGACGCCGGTCCAGAATGTATTTGGGCATGGTGGAGCCTCCCTAGGCCTCGCCTCGCTCAACGGTAGCGGCCGTGGCGCTGCAGGACCTCGATCTTGTAGCCGTCCGGATCCTGGAGGAAGAAGAAACGCGCCATCAGCGCCCCGTCGCGGTGGAACTCCTTGATGGGTTGGGGATTGAGGCCGAGCGCCTGAAGGCGCCGGTGCTCGGCGTCGAGATCGTCGACACAGAAGGCGATGTGGCCGTATCCGTCACCGTGACTATAGGGTTCCGTGCGCCCCTTGTTCCAGGTGAGTTCCACCTCGAAGTCGGATTCCCGCCCGCGCAGATAGACCAGCGTGAAATCATCGAAGTCGAAACGGTCCGCGACCTCGAGGCCGAACGCCTGCCGATAGAATTCGACGGCGCGCTCGAGATCGAGAACGCGGATCATCATATGGATGGGCTTCGCCACCGTTGCCTCCGCGCTCGCCTCCACGCCCCCCAATGTAGGCGCACAGGCCTCAGGGGTGGTAGTAGCGGGCTAATACATGCGCGGCGTCGGCAGCGAACCCATGAGTTGGGGGCCGACGGCCATGCCGCCGGCCCCCGTCTCTGGTGCCGATGAGATGGGCGCTTGCCCGGGGCGTGGTCAGACCAGCTGGGCGAGCGCCCGCTTGGTCATCACCTTGATGAGATGCGCCCGATAGTCGGCGCTCGCGTGGATGTCGCTGTTGAGATCCGCGGAGTCGATCTCCACCCCGTCCACCGCCTGGGGCGAGAAATCACGGGCGAGCGCCGCCTCGATCTCCCCCGCCCGGAACACGCAGGGTCCGGCACCGGTGACCGCGACCCGGATGCCCTGGTCGGTGCGGGCCACGAACACCCCGACGATGGCGTAGCGGGAGGCGGGGTTGGGGAACTTGGCGTAGGCCGCCTGCTGCGGCCTGGGGAAGACCACCTGGGTGATGATCTCGTCCTCGCCAAGCGCGGTCTCGAACATGCCGGTGAAGAAGTCGTCGGCGGCGATCTCCCGGCGGTTGGTGCGGATGCGGGCGCCGAGGCCGAGCACCGCCGCCGGCCAGTCGGCGGCCGGGTCGTTGTTGGCGAGCGAGCCGCCGATGGTGCCCCGGTTGCGCACCTGGGGATCCCCGATGCGGCCGGCGAGATCGGCGAGGGCGGGGATGGTGCGCCGCACGAGCTCGCTGCGCTCCACCTCGCCGTGGCGGGTCATGGCGCCGATCACGAGCGCCCCGCCCTCCTCGCCGATGCCCCGGAGCTCCTGGATCTGGGAGAGATCGATGAGATCGCTCGGCTGGGCGAGGCGCTGCTTCATGGTGGGAAGCAGGGTATGCCCCCCGGCGAGCAGTTTGGCATCCGGCTTCTGGCTGAGCAGGGCCGCCGCCTCGCTCAGCGTGGTCGGCCGGTGGTATTCGAAGGCGTACATCGCAATCCTCCCTCACGCCGCGGCCTTAAGGGCCCGCCACACCTTCTCGGGGGTCGCCGGCATCTCCACCCGCGCCCCAATCGCGTCGCGGATGGCGTTGATCACCGCGGCGGGCGCGCCGATGGCGCCGGCCTCCCCGCATCCCTTGACGCCGAGCCGGTTGGAGCTCGAGGGCGAGCCCGGGGCGAGATCGACGGTGAAGCTCGGCACATCGTCCGCCCGCGGCAGGCAGTAGTCCATGAAGGAGCCGGTCAGCATCTGGCCGGATTCGTCGTAGACCGCCTGTTCGAACAGCGCCTGGCCGATGCCCTGCACGAGCCCGCCGTGCACCTGGCCTTCCACGATCATGGGGTTGATCACCCGCCCGAAGTCGTCGACGGCCACGAACTGCACGATGTCCACCTTGCCCGTCTCCGGGTCCACCTCCACCTCGCACACATAGGTGCCGGCGGGGAAGGTGAAGTTGGGCGGATCGAAGTAGGCCGAGGCCTCCATGCCCGGCTCCAGCCCCTCGGGATAGCTGGCCGGCACGTAGGCGGCGAACACCACCTCCTGGATGGTCTTCTGGCGATCGGTGCCGCGCACCCGGAACACCCCCTCCGCGAACTCGATGTCGGCCTCCGCCGCCTCGAGCAGATGGGCGGCGATCTTCTTGCCCTTGTCGATGATCTTGTCGCAGGCCCTGAGGATCGCCTCGCCGCCCACCGCGAGCGAACGCGAACCATAGGTGCCCATGCCGACCGGGG
>JALSGW010000297.1 GCA_026982585.1 Alphaproteobacteria bacterium
GCCGGTCCCGGAGGGGATCGTGGTGCCGGGCGAGCCGAGCTCGCGGGTGTTGTGGCGGGTGCTTGCGGCTGGAGCGCCTGTGTCCGGGGTGGTGCGGCCGTATGCGCTCAGGCCTGCGATTGCCGCGGGTGGTGGGGCTGGCTAGATTGCAAGCGGCGGGGCGTAGCGCAGCCGGGTAGCGCATCTGCTTTGGGAGCAGAGGGTCGGCGGTTCGAATCCGCCCGCCCCGACCAGGAGAATCGCAGCATCCCGCTGCCCTCCGCACCCTTTCCCGCAACCCTGGTTTCCCCAACACCCAGCCCTCGGCGTCGATGAGCGGTGACGCTAAGGAGCAGCGCGGAAACGCCGCGCCACCGATCGGCGATTTCGCCACACGGCTACGGCATGCGGCAAACAGCGGACACCCGCCGGCGCGATCCCGCATACGACCCACACCGCCGTTGTCCGCTTGTGGCGCCATGGGACTCCCTAGCGTCCAGACCGGGAACGCGGGCTGCTGCATCAAGATGAGATAATAATCCTCCTTAGACGCGACTCCAGCAATATTCTCATTCGGCCCCGAATGGCATACTGAAGGTGTTATAATCACACCTCAATGTTTGTTGCATTGGAAGATCAAATTGACCGCCATCGCGCCTCCAGCGAGCGTTCGAGGGCCGGAGATGGACTCGCCACGCCGGACGTCTTCCGCGGTTCGCGGTCTGTCGCGGAACATCGCATACGATCAGGCGGTTGCCCGCGCTGCCGGGCCGCATGCTCCGCCATACCGCGTGGATCCAGCAAACGCGTCGCGGTCCCTTCTCTACGCGCCCCCTGAGTGTTCCGCAGCGCAGTTCGACAAACATCCATGCGCGTGTTGCGGATTTCGGCCACAAACCTTAGAGCAATCAGAGACCTGCTCCGTGAAGGCCTAAAAAGCGCCCGCGGCCATGCCCCGGTCTCGGCGCGACGGCAGCCCGCTGAGATCAGGAGGCGCAGGATGTGGCGGAAAGCAAAGCCCATCCGCTCGGCGAGCGCGCGGGCGCGCACCGGTTGAGCGTCTCCCTTCGCATCAGCCGAAGGATCCCGTTCTCGCAGCCGCCGGCCGTCTGCGCGCGGCACCCGGCGCCGCCTGGGCGGCCAGCGCATCCAAGGGATCGCCCGTCGGTCGTCCCCGACGGCGAACCGGTCCATTCCCGGCCATCCATCCGCGCAAACGTCTGCACGGATTCCTTCCGTCCCCAAGCGTCGATGCGCGCCGGAGCTAGAGCCGTTCCGCCTGGCCGGTCACGAAGTCGTATTCCGCTTCCACCACATGTTCGGCGCCCTCCGGGCGCAGGATGCTCGAATAGAGGGCGAAGCGGGTGACGATGAAGGGGCTCGAGCGGAACAGCGCGCGGCTCTGCAGAAAACGCCCGTAGCGGTGGTCCGGAAGCGGTTCCTTGACCCGGCCGATGGTGACGTGGGGGGCGAACTTGCGCCGTTCCGGCGGCAGGCCGATGTGCTCGGCCAGGATGCGTTCGATGTGGCGGCGCAGCCGATGCACCTCCCGGCCGTCCTCGAGCCCCACCCAGAGCGTGTGGGGATGGCCGCGCGGCGGGAACTGGCCGATGCCTTTGAGGCGCAGTTCGATCGGCGGCATGGAGACCGAGGTCAGGGCCTCGCCGATGTCGCAGAAGGTGGCGTGGTCGACCTGGCCGATGAAGCGCAGCGTGAGGTGGAAGTCGTCCACATCCGTCCACCGCACGCCCGGCAGGCCCTCGCACAGCCGGTCGAGCTCGAAGGCGATGTCCTCGGGCATGGCGATGGCGATGAACAGGCGGGGCATGGGAGCCTCCTCATCCGGTGGGGCCGCTTCGGCGCAGGCGCTTGCCAAAGCGTCCCCGCTCACCTACGAGATCGCATCGCGTGCCGCTTGCCGGCGGCGCATGGGGTTGCGTTCGGACGCATGGGAAGGACCTGGTGAAGGGTGACGCCTTCATCCGCGAGGTGGACGAGGAACTGCGGCACGAGCGCCTCCTTCGGCTGTGGAAGCGTTTCGGCCCCTACCTCATCGCGCTTGCGGTTCTGATCGTCCTCGGCACGGCCGCTAAGGTGGGATACGACCGCTGGCGGGACAAGCGGATGGCCGAGGAGGCGGATCGGTTTCGCGCCGCCGAGCTGGCGCTCGCCCGCGATCCCGAGGAGGCGGCGGAGCTGTGGCTGGAGCTCGCCGAGGAGAGCGAATCCGGTCTCGGCGTGCTGGCCCGGTTCCGCGCGGCGGCCGCCTTGCGGGAGGCGGGACGGGCGGAGGAGGCGCTGGAGGTGTTGCGGCGCGCCGCCGAGACGGCGGAGGAGGAGCTTGTACGGGAGCTCGCGCGGCTGTTGTGGCTGCAGGGGCGGCTCGATCGGGACCCGCCCGAGGAGTTGGTGCCGGAGTTGGAGGCGTTGGCCGGGGCGGATCGGCCGTTTCGGCATGCCGCGCGGGAGATGATGGCGGTGGCGGCGCTGCGGGCGGGGGACGTGGCGCGCGCGCGCGAGCTGCTCGAGGAGCTCGCCGACGACGCCACGGTTCCGGAATCCCAGCGCGAGCGGGTGCGCGAGCTGCTGGAGCTTTTGGGCGGCGGGGACGACGAGCTCGCATCATGAGGGGTTGGCGACGACGGCAGCTCCTGGCCATGGGCGGTTCCGCGCTGCTCGCCGGCTGCGCGCGAATCGGCTGGTGGGGCGCACCGGAGGAGCCGCCGCTTCCCGGCGAGCGCATCCCGATCATGCTGCTGGACGAGGCCTTGCGCGCCGATCCGGCCCTGGCCGGTCTGCCGGTGGTGGCGCCGCCGCCGGTCGCCAACCCGGCCTGGACCCAGGCGGCGGGCAACGCCGCCCACGCCATGCATCACCTCGCCCTCGCGGGCACGCTGCGTCCGGCGTGGCGGGCGGATGCCGGCCAGGGATCGCGGCCGACCGCCCGGCTCTTGGCGTCGCCGGTGGTCGCCGAGGGGCGGGTGTTCACCGTCGACACCGGCATCGAACTCCGAGCCTTCGCCCTCGATTCCGGACGCCTGTTGTGGGCGGTGCGACCGGAGCTCGAAGAGCGGCTGGATCGGCTCTCGGCGGGAGGATTGGCGGTCGAAGAGGGGCGGCTGTTCGTCACCACCACCGCCGGCGAGGTGCACGCGCTCGATGCCGCCGACGGTCGGCCGCTGTGGCGGCGGGCGCTTCGGGTGCCGATCGAGGCGCCACCTGCGGTGGCAGAAGGACGGCTTTTGGTCCTGAGTTCGGACAACCGCACCTGGGCCCTCGATGCCGCCACCGGACAGCCGCTCTGGCAGCACGCCGGTTTCGTCGGCGGTCCCGGCCTTCTGGGCGGCGCGCCTCCCGCGATCGCCGCGGGGCTCGTGATCGCCCCCTACAGTTCCGGCGACGTGTTCGCCCTTGATCTTGCGGACGGACGACCCCTCTGGTCCGGGAGCGTGCTGCGGCTGCGGCGCACGCTGGCGCTCGGCGACATCGTGGATATCACCGCCGCCCCGGTGGTGGACCGGGACCGGGTCTATGTGGCGGGCAACGGCGGCGAGGTGGCCGCCTTCGCGCTCGCCCGGGGGCAGCGCCGCTGGTCGCTCCCGGTGCCCGCCGGAGAGACGCCCTGGCTTGCGGGCGACTTCCTGTTCCTGCTCACGAGCCGCAACGAGCTCGCCTGTCTGCGCGCCGCGGACGGGCGGGTGCGCTGGGTCCGCTCCCTGCCGCGCCTGTTGGACCCGGAGGATTCCGGATCGCCGCGCATCCTCTGGAGCGCGCCGGTGTTGGCCGGAGGCCGCCTGCTGCTGGCCGGAACCACCGGCCGGCTGCTGGAGATCCGCATCGAGGACGGGGAGCCGATCCGCGAGCGGGACCTCGGCCAGGCGGTGCGCTTGCAGCCGGTGGTGGCGGCCCAGACCCTGTTGTTGCTCACGGAGGCGGGCCAGCTGCTCGCCTTTCGGTAGACGGCCATGGCCAAGACGCTGGTGATCCTGGGCCGGCCCAACGTCGGCAAATCGACCCTGTTCAACCGGCTGGTGCGGGAGCGACGGGCCATCGTCGCCGCACAGCCCGGGACCACCCGGGACCGGCTGCGGGGGGAGGCGAGATTGGGGGATCTCACCTTCGTGGCGGTGGACACCGCCGGCATCGAGCCGGAGGGGGAGGGCGAGCTGGCGGCGCGATTGCGGGCACAGAGCCTGCGGGCGCTGGAGGAAGGCGATGTGGCATTGTTGATGGTGGACGCCCGCACCGGCCTCACCCCCTGGGATCGGGATCTCGCGGCGCTGCTGCGCCGCCAGGGCAAGCCGGTGGTGGTGGCCGTCAACAAATGCGAGGGCGGCGCCGCTTGGGCCCAGGCCCAGGAGGCCTGGGCGCTCGGGCTCGGAGCGCCGGTGATGATCTCGGCCGCCCACGGCGATGGGCTCGAGGAGCTGGAGCAAGCCCTGCGTCCCTATCTCGAGGATGAGACGGAAGAGGAGGCCCGCGGCTCCGAAGAGGCGGAGCCGGTGCGGCTCGCCATCGTGGGCCGGCCCAACACCGGCAAGTCGTCGCTGCTCAACCGGCTGGTGGGCGAGGAGCGGGTTTTGGTGGCGCCTGTGCCCGGGGTGACCCGGGATGCCGTGGACGTGCCCTGGCGCTGGCGGGGCCGGGAGGTGCTGTTGGTGGACACGGCGGGGCTGCGCAAACGCGGCAAGGTGGCGCCGGGGCTCGAAAGGCTCGCCACCGGGCGCACGGTGCAGTCGGTGCGCAGGGCCGATGTGGTGGTGCTGGTGATGGACGCCACCGCGGCTTTGGAGCGTCAGGACGTGGCCATCGCCACGCTGGCGCTGCGCTCCGGCAAGGGTCTCGTGCTCGCCCTCAACAAATGGGATCTGGTGGACGAGCCCCAGCGCCTGCTCCAGGAGGTGCGCTCCCGGCTCGTCCACCGGCTCGGCGAGGTGCGGGGCGTGCCCGTGGTCCCCATTTCCGCGCTGTTCGGCCGCAATCTCGACCGGCTGATGGAGGCGGTCTTCGACGTGTATGCCCGTTGGAGCCTTCGCATCGGGACCGGGCCGCTCAACCGCTGGCTCAGAGAAGCGGTGGCCCGCCATCCGCCGCCGGCCTCCGGCCGGCACCGGCCCAAACTGCGCTACGTCACCCAGGCGGGCGCCAGGCCGCCCCGTCTGCTCGTGTTCGGCAACCGGCCCGCCGCGGAGCTGCCGCGCGCCTACCGGCGCTATCTGCTGCAGGACTTCCAAAGCCGCTTCGGGCTCGAGGGCATTCCGGTGCGCCTCGAGCTGCGCGCCGCCGACAACCCCTATGCGCCATGACCCCGCCCCGCTCCGACCGCCCGGCCCTTAAGACCTACATCGACGGCGTGCGCGCGGGCGATCGCGGCCTGCTGTCGCGGGCGATCACCCTCGTCGAAAGCCGCCGTCCCGAGGACCGCGAGCGGGCGCTCGCGCTGTTGGACGCGCTCTTGCCCTACACCGGCCATGCACATCGCATCGGCTTGAGCGGCGCGCCGGGGGCGGGCAAGAGCACCCTCGTCAACGCCCTGGGCCGGATGCTGGTGGAACGGGGGCACCGGCTTGCGGTGCTGGCGGTGGACCCCAGCTCGCCGCTCAGCGGAGGCGCCATCCTCGCCGACAAGACCCGCATGCCGGATCTCGCCCACCATCCGCGCGCCTACATCCGCCCCACCCCCTCCGGGGGCGACCTCGGCGGAGTGGCCCGCACCACCCGCGAGACGCTGCTCTTGTGCGAGGCCGCGGGCTTCGACGTGGTGGTGGTGGAGACCGTGGGGGTGGGGCAGTCGGAGGCGCTGGTGGCCGGGATGGTGGACAGTTTTCTGCTGCTCACCCTGCCGGGGGCCGGGGACGAGCTGCAGGGGATCAAGAAGGGGGTGCTGGAGCTGGCCGACGTCATCGCGGTCAACAAGGCGGACGGGCCGATGGCGCCTTCTGCCCGGGAGGCGGCGCGCCAGCTCGAGGCGGCCCTGCGGCTTCTGGACGGCGGCGCGGAGGGATGGCGGGTGCCGGTGCTGTCGATCAGCGCCCGGGAGGGGTCGGGACTCGACCGGCTCTGGCAGAGCCTTCGCGAGCATCGTGCGCATCTGGAGCGCACCGGGCGGCTCGCCGAGCGCCGGCAGGCGCAACGGCAGGCCTGGTTCCAGGACCTCCTGCGCGCCGAGCTTCTGGACTGGCTCGAAGCGGAACCGAGCCGGCGGGCGCTCGTGCAATGCTTTGCGGAGAAGGCGCGGCGCGGGCGGATGCTGCCGAGCCGGGCGGTGAGGGAGCTGCTCGCGCGTCTGCTCCCGACTCCTTCGCGCTAGGGATCAGAAACCGAGCTCGATCCGCACGCCCAGCTCCACCTTCGGCCGTGGATCCGGAGCGGAAACCCCCGGATCGTCGGGAGCCGGAAAAAGGGCGCGCGCGGCAGCTGCGAGAGCCCGGGCGAAGGTCCGCTCGCCGCGCCCCGAGGATGCGACCCGCGCCCAGGCGAGCGGCCGCTCCTCCACGCACCAGGCGAGCACCAACGCGCCCCCGGGATCATAAGCCGGGTCCTCCGCCGCGCACGGCCGAAACCCCTCGCGCGCGCCGAGCGCGAGCTCTACCCACGCGCCGTCGGGTCGTGCGCCTCGGGCCCGGAACCGCACATCCAAGCCGGGCACCGCTTCCGCAAGGCGCCGTTCGAGCCGCGCCGGCGGTCCATCCGGGGGCACTGCCGCCAGCCGAAGCGAGACCGCACCTGCCGCCGCCGCCCGCGCGAGCTGTACCCGGGCCATCTCCGGCTCGCCCGCCACCCGAACCTCCACGGGAGCCCAGGCCGCGCACGCCGCAAGCACCAGCACCGCTCCGCACCCGAGCCGCCGGATGTCCATAGCGCGAGCCCGCATCCGTCTCCAAGCGCGGGCCAGTCTACCATGGCGCCCCGGCCCGGACAGCCGGAAGGGATTCCGTGACGGCCGGGTTCAGGGGCCTTCGAACAGGTCCACCGCGTAGGAGGACACCGCAAGGGGTTCGGGGATCAAGCCCTGTTCCGCCAAAAAGGCGGCGAAGCGGGCGTAGCGGCCCGTATCGAGCGCCGCCGGGCGCAGCGCGAAGCGCGGCAGGGTATCGCGCCAGGCGCGGCGGTTGAGCTCGTCGTCCAGCTCCGGGCTCGTGTTCTTGAAGATCTCCCACGCCTCCTCGGGATGGTTGATCAGCCACAGGGTGGCCTGTTCCACCGCGCGCAGGAACGCTTTCAGCTTGGGGTCCGCGAGCCGGTCCCGGCGGGCTATGTAGATGAGCTCGTCGTAAGCCGGCACCCCCTCCTCCTCCGGATAGAAGGCCCGGCCCGGCACCCCTTCGAGATCGAGCTGGTTGAGCTCGAAATTGCGGAAGGCGCCGATCACCGCATCCACCCGCCCGGAGATGAGGGAAGGGGAGAGGGCGAAGCTCACGTTGACGAGCTCGACGTCATCCAGCGACAGGCCCCGGCGGGCCAGCATCGCCCCGAGCAGCGCGTCCTCGAATCCGCCCACCGAATAGCCCACCGTGCGCCCCCGAAGGTCGGCCACGCTTCGGATCGGGCTGTCCCGCAGCACCACCAGCGCGTTGAGCGGGGTGGCGACCAGGGTGCCGATGCGCACGAGCGGCAGGCCCTCGGCCACCTGGAGGTGCAGCTGCGGCTGGTAGGAGACCGCAATATCGGCCTGTCCCGCCGCCACCAGCTTGGGGGGATCGTTCGGATCCGCCGGTGCCACCAGCTCCACCTCGAGTCCCTGCTCCCTGAAAAAGCCCTTCTCCTTGGCGATCACGAGCGGCCCGTGGTCGGGATTGACGAACCAATCGAGGATCAGGGTGAGCTGCTCCGCCCGAACGGGCGAGGCGCTCCACAGCATGAGGGCCAAAAGCCAGCCGAGACGCTTCATGCTCCATCCTCCCTTCCAAGGCCCGGATCACGCGGCTCCCAGAACACGAGGCGGGAAAGCAGGCGGTCGACGGCGAAGTAGAGGCCCACCGCCATCGCCGCGAGCACCACGAGAGCCGCGAACAACAGATCCGCCTGCATGCGGGCGTTGGCGTGCAGCATCAAAAAGCCGAGCCCGGCGCTGGAGCCCACCCACTCGCCCACCACGGCGCCGATCGGGGCCACCGAGGTCGCCACCCGCAGTCCGGAGGCGAGCGCCGGCAGCGCCGCCGGCACCCGGATGTGCCACAACACCGCATGGCGTCCGGCGTTCATCACCCGGGCCAGTTCCAGCCACCCCGGGTCGGTGCGGCGCAGCCCGTCGAAGAAGGCGGCGGTGACCGGGAAGTAGATGATCAACACCGCCATCGCGACCTTGGAGGCAAGGCCGTAGCCCAGCCACAGCACCAGCAGCGGCGCCAGCGCGAACACCGGCAGCGCCTGCGAGATCACGAGCAGCGGCAACAGCCAGCGCCGCGCGGTGCGGAAGGCGGCGAGCAGAAGCCCGCTCAGGCTGCCGAGCAGGGCCCCGATGATCAGCCCGAGCACGATCTCCACCGCGGTGATCGCCGCATGTTCGAGGATCAACGTGAGCCGCGCGGCCAGCGCCCGTGCCACCGCGAGCGGTCCCGGCAGGATGAAGGGCGGAGCGCCGCTCGCCCACACCACAAGCTGCCAGGCCAGCAGAAGGCCGAGGGCGGTGGTCAGCGCGCGCCAGGCGCCCATCCCGCCACCTCCTGGCCCGCGGCGAGTTCCCGCAGCAGCTCGCCCTCGATACGCAACAGAGCGGGATCGGTCACATCCCGCGGCGGCTGAGCCGGCGGCGGGCGCACCTCCCTGAGCCGCACCGGCCGTCCCGTCATCACCCACAGCCGGTGGCCGAGCCTGAGGGCCTCGAGGGGGCTGTGGGTGACCAGCAGCACCGTGTGCCGGGCGAGCAGGCGGGCGGCCAGCTCCTGCAGTCGAAAGCGCGTCACCGCATCGAGCGCCGAGAAGGGCTCGTCCATCAACACCACCGGACGTTCCTCCATCAGGGTGCGCACCAGCGCCACCCGCTGGCGCATGCCGCCGGAGAGGGTGTGCGGCAGCGCATCGAGCCGCTCGCCCAGGCCGACCCGCACGAGCAGTTCCCGGGCCCGGGCGGCGAGCTCCGGCCGGCTGCGGCGCTGGCCCCGAAGACGGTGGCCCAAAAGCACGTTCTCGAGCACCGAAAGCCAGGGCAGGAGCAGATCCCCCTGCGCCATCCAGGCGATGCGGCCCGAAAGCGGCCGGCCGTCGTCGGCTGTGACCGACGCCCCCTCGAGGATGCCGGCGATCAACCGCACCAGGGTGGTCTTGCCGACGCCCGACGGCCCGAGCAGGCAGGTCCAGCGCCCCGCCTCGAGCCGGAAGCGGAAGGAATCGAACAAGGGGCTTGCGTCGAAGGCCAGCTGCGCCACCGACACATCCACCCCCGGGGGCCGTTCAGGCACCGGATCGGGCCTCCAGGAAGCTGGCCCGCGCGACTTTCGGCCAAGCTCCGAGCTCCTCCAGCATGGCCTGGTAGGAGCGGGCGATGCGGCCGCTGATTCCCTCTTCTCGTGCGAACTCGGCGAGCAGATCGCGGGCGATGGCGCGGGTGGCCGCCAGCACGTCCTGGGGAAAGCGGCGCAGCCGCACGCCGTGGCGCTCGGTGAGGGTGCGCAAGGCGGCCGCATTGCGCCGTTCGCTCTCCGCCAGGGCGAAGGCGTTCTCCGCCCGGCACGCCTCCCGCACCGCCGCCTTGAGCTCCGGCTCCAGAGCCTCCCACAGGTCGAGGCGGACCAGCGCCTCGCTGGAGCCGTTGGGCTCGTGCACCCCCGGATAGTAATAGTACCGCGCCACCTTGTGGAAGCCGAGGGCGAGGTCGCTCGCGGGGGCCGCGAACTCCGCCGCATCCACGGCCCCGCTCTGGAGCGCCGGCAGGATCTCGCCGGGCGCGAGCGACACCTGCACCACCCCGAGCGGCCGGTAGAGCAGGCCGCCCAGCCCCGGCATCCGCCAGCGGAGCCCGCGCAGATCGTCCTTGCTCTGGATCTCGCGCTTGAACCAGCCGCCCATCGACATGCCGGTGTTGCCGGCCGGGAAGGGCTTGACCCCGAACTCGGCGTAAAGGGCGTCGTACAGTTCCTGGCCGCCGCCGTGTTCGATCCAGGCCATGTGCTCGAGCGGGGTGAGCCCGTAGGGGAAGGCGGTGAAAAAGGCGGCCGCGCGGCTCTTGCCGGTCCAGAACACGGCGGCGCTATGGCCGATCTCCACAACCCCCCGCGCCACCGCATCCAACACCTCGAAGGCGGGCACGAGCTCGCCGGCCCCGTAGACCTCCACCTGGATGCGCCCGCCGCTGAGCGCCTCGATGCGTCGCGCGAGCCTTTTGGCGGCCACCCCGGGCCCGGGCAGGTCGCGCGGCCAGGAGGTCACCATGCGCCAGCGTTGCACAGGCGTGCCGCGTGCGACGGCCGGTGCTGCCAGGGCGGCCGCTCCACCCGCCAACAGCGCCCGGCGCCCAACCCTTGCCGTCATGGCTCCTCTCCCCGCCAGAGGTTGTGGAAGTGATGGACCGGGCCCCGGCCTCCGCCCACCTCCAGCTCGTCGGCCCGGCGCAGCGCCTCCTCGAGATAGGCCTTGGCCCGCGCCACCGCCTCGGGCAGCGGGCGGCCGCGCGCAAGAAAGGCGGCGATGGCGGAGGAAAGGGTGCATCCAGTGCCGTGGCTGTGCCGGGTCGGCACCCGGGGCGCCTCGAACCAGCGGTGCTCGCCGCCGTAGAGGAGGAAATCCGGACTCGCGGGACCGTCCAGATGCCCGCCCTTGACCAGCACGTTGCGGGCGCCGAGGCCCTGCAGCCGCGCCGCAAGCGGCGGCATCTGCCGCCGCTCGCGCACCAAATCCTGCCCCACGAGCGCCGCCGCCTCGGCGAGGTTGGGGGTGATCAGATCGGCCAGGGGCAAAAGTCGCTCGACCAGCGCCGCCACCGCATCCTCTTCAAGCAACCGGTCGCCGCTCTTGGCCACCATCACCGGGTCCAGCACCACCCAGCGCGGGCGATGCCGGGCGAGCGCGTCCGCCACCGCCTCGATGATGGATGCGTTGGCCAGCATGCCGATCTTCACCGCATCCACCCGGATGTCCTCGAACACCGCATCGAGCTGGGCCGAGACGAACGCCGGCGGCACCTCCGAGACCGCCCGCACGCCCCGGGTGTTCTGGGCGGTGAGGGCGGTGACCACCGAGCAGCCGTACACCCCAAGGGCGGAGAAGGTCTTGAGGTCCGCCTGGATGCCGGCCCCGCCTCCGGAATCCGAGCCGGCGATGGTGAGCGCCACCGGAATCATGCTCCGCTCCTCCCTCGTTCAAGAGCTTCCTCCACCGTCCGGCGCAGCGCGCGGGCGGCCCGTTCGGGATCCGGGGCGGCGAAGAGCGCCTGGATCACGGCCACCCCGTCGCAACCGGCGGCGATGCAGGCGGCCGCGTTGTCGGGGGTGATGCCGGAGATGGCGCACACCGGAAGCCCGGGTGCGTGCCGCCGCAGCTCGCCCACCAGCCGCGCCAGCCCCTCGACTCCCAAAATCGGCACCGCCTGTTGCTTGCTCCGGGTCGGGAACACCGGCCCCACGCCCGCGTAGTCGACCACCAGGGCATCCACCCGCCGGGCCTCCTCGGGGAGATGCACGGTGACGCCGATGCGGGGACCATCGCCCAGCAGCCGCCGGGCGTCTTGGGGCTCCATGTCCTCCTCGCCGAGATGGACGCCGAACGCCTCCACCGCCAGGGCCACGTCCACCCGATCGTTGACCACGAGCGGGACGCCGAAGCGCGCCGCCACCTCCTTGAGCCGGCGGGCGAGGGCGATCGCCGCCCGCGCGCCGTACCGTTTGTCGCGCAGCTGCACGAGCGTGGCGCCGCCCCGGCAGACGGCCTCGAGGAGGCGCACCGGATCCCGCTCTCCGATGAGCGCGGGATCGAGGACGGCGTAGAGACGGAGATCCACCGCTCGCCGCATCGTCATGCCCTCCCCCGCTGGCTGAGCGCCGCGGGCTCGAGGCTGTGCAGGGCGTCCAGGAACAGCGCCGCGAAGGTTCCCGGGCCCGAGGCCCGCTCCTCGGCCCAGCTTGCCGCCTCCCGGTAGACCGCAAGCCCGGCCAGGGCGGCCTTGAAGGGATCCGCCTCCACGGCCAGGAACGCCGCCATCACCGCGCCGAGCGTGCAGCCGCCTGCGGTCACGGCGGCGAGATAGGGGCTCGCCCCGGGAAACCGCAGCGCGCGCTCGGGCCCGCACAGCACATCGATCGAGCCGGTGCACGCCACCACCACCCGGTGTCGGCGCGCGAACTCCTCCGGCTCGCGGGCGCCCAGGGCAAAGAGCTCCTCCCGGTTGGGCTTGACCACCGCCGGCGCCTGTTCGAGGAGTTCGCGGGCAAGAGCGAGGCGCCTTTGGCTCTGGTGGACCTTGACCGG
>JALSGW010000298.1 GCA_026982585.1 Alphaproteobacteria bacterium
GGCGCTGCGGGGAGGCCGCAAGGCCCTGCGCGCTTGGGGGTGCGGGGCGGTCCTGGCCGGCGGCGTCGCGCACGATGGAAGCTGGGGTCGGGCCGGGATGTAGGGCGTGCGGCGCGGGTGCGCCCGGTTCGGAGCCCGGCCGTGCGTGGCGGGGCGTCGGGGCTGCGCGGGGTGGCGCGCGCCGCGGACAGGCGCATGCGCCGATCCCTCGGCGGGGCTTTGGGGAAGAGCGGATCGGCGCCGAGACGGCCTTCGAAGGGTGGTGGGGTGCTGCCGCGATCGGCGCGGGCGGCGCGCGGCTCAAGCGGCGCGTCAAAGGCGCAGGGCGCTGCACCGTTCGCCCGCCTTCCGCAGGCGATCGCAGAGGGCGCGGGCCTGTCGTTCGGAGGAGAGGGGGCCGATCAGCAGCGGTTGCGGTCCGGGATCGCGGGCGGAGAGGTGCAACAGCCCCTCGAGCAGCTCCGGAAACCGCCGCTTGAGCCCTTGGAAGGCGCGGGCTGCGGCCTCCGCACTGGGGTAGAGGTCGAGTCGCACCACCCAGTCGCCGAGCGGCAGTTTGCCGGCCTTGAGGTCGTCCTCGTCGAGGGCGATGAGCGCTGCCGGGACCGCCGCAAGGTCGGCGGGCACGGCGGCCGGCTGGAAGGGCGGCTCAGGAGGCTCCCGCGCCGGCGCCGTGCTTGCCGGCGGCGGCCTCAGCAGGCCGAGATTGGCGGCATCGGCGGGGTTGCTCCGCAGCATGCGGAACAAGGCCAGATTGGTCTCCACCTGTCGGTCGTCGAGATCCACCCGCATGAGCCGTTCGGCGGCCTGGAAGCGTCCCGCGAGCCCGTAGACGAGGGCCAGGTTCTGGCGGATCTGGGGGTTGGACGCGAGCCCGTCTGCGAGCGGCCGCAGCACCGCCTGGGCGGCGTCGAAGCGGCCGTCGAGGGCGAGTGCGAGGGCGAGATTGTTGGCGAGCGCCACATCCTCGGGCCAGCGGGCGCGCGCCTTTTCCAGCAGGGCCGCGGCCTCCCCCGGGCGGCCGGCGAGGCTCAGCGCCACCGCGAGCGTGTTGGGCACCCGCGGATCGTCCGCATAGCGCCGCCGCACTCCCTCGAGATGCGCCACCGCGAGCTCGGCATGCCCGAGCGCTAAGAGCGCCCGCGCATAGCCGAGGCTCGCCTCCGCATCCGCGCCGAGCTTGAGCGCCCGGCGGTAGAGATCGGCGGCGGGGGCGTAACGGCCCAGGGCGAGCAGGGCGTCGCCGGCAAGCCGCGCCGCCTCGGCGTCCCGGGCGTCGGCGGCGAGCAGCCGGTCCACGAGCGGCAGCGCGGCGCCGGGGTTGCCGCCCTCCAGCGCCCGGCGCGCCATGCGCAAAAGCCGCTCCCGCCAGGCGCCGCGATCCTCCTCGCCGAGGGCCGCGCTGAGCGGCGTCTGGCCGCCCGGAGGCGGCGCCGAACCATTGCCGTTCACCGCCGCGCTGCAGGCGGCGAGCAGCAGGGTGGCGGCCAAAAGGCTCAAGCGAGGCAGGCGCAACACGGACACGGTGGTCATCCCGCGAATGGCGCCGCCCACAAGACCACCCTTTCCTTACCAAATCGCTAACGTCCCCGCTCCGGCTAGAAGGTGCCCGGATAGGCGCCGCCGTCGATGAGGATGTTCTGGCCGGTGATATAGCCGGCCCGGGCGGAGCAGAGGAAGGCGCACAGGTCGCCGAACTCCCGGGGATCGCCGAACCGTCCGGCGGGGATGCGGGCAAGCGCCGCGCGCTCCACCTCCTCAACCGGCTTGCCGAGCTTGCGGGCGTTGTAGGCGAAGTTGGCGCGCAGCCGGTCGGTGAGGAAACGTCCCGGCAGCAGGTTGTTGATGGTCACCCCGCGGTCGGCCACCTGGCGGGCGAGCCCGGCGATGAAGCCGGTAAGCCCCGCCCGCGCGCCGTTGGACAGGCCGAGCTCGGCGATCGGGGCCTTGACCGCGCTCGAGGTGATGTTGACGATGCGGCCGAAGCGGCGCTGCAGCATGGCGTCCAGGGTGGCCTGGATGAGGAAGATGGCGGAGAGCATGTTGGCGCGCAGGGCGGCGATCCAGGCCTCCTCGTCCCAGTCCCGGAAATCGCCGGGCGGCGGTCCGCCGGCGTTGGTGATCAGGATGTCGGGATCGGGCCGCGCACTGAGCAGCCGCGCGCGGCCCTCCGCGGTGGTCACGTCGGCGGCGACCGGCACCACCTCCACCCCGTAGTGTTGGGCAAGCCGCTTCGCCGCCGCCTCAAGCGGCTCTGGGGTGCGGGCGTTGAGGACGATGTGGACGCCGTTTGCGGCGAGGGCCTCGGCGCAGCCATACCCGAGTCCCTTGCTGGCCGCACACACCACCGCCCAGCGGCCCCGAATGCCGAGATCCATGGCGCTCCTCCCTAGCTTTGCGGCGGCGCGCCGGCGAGCTCCCCCAGGGCCGCCCGCGCGGTGGCCAGACTGACCGGACGCTTGGCGGCCAGCGACAGGCGGTCGAGGGTGTCGACCAGCGCCCGTACCGCGGTGAACGACCGCTCCATGCGCACCGCGAGAAACCGCACCACATCCGGCGGCAGCAGCAGCCCGCGGTCCAGGCTCTGTTTGATCAGAAGCATTTCGAGGATGGCGTCGTCCGGGGGCTCGATGGTGAGCAGAAAGGCGCTTAGAAGGCGCGAGCGCAGGTCGGGCAGCGGCTCCGGCCAGGCGGCGGCCGGCCGGCGGGCGGTGAGCAAAAGGTGGCCGCCCCGTTCCCGGAGCAGATTGTGCAGCTCGAGCAGCCGCCGCGCCTCCGCCACCTGGTCGGCGTCATCCACCGCCAGCGCCCGGTGGGAGCCGAGCCAGGCGAGGGGATCCTGGACGGCCGCAAGCTCCGCGCCCCGCACCAAAGGGGCCCGGGCGAGCTCGCACCAGATGCGGGCGAGATGGGTGCGGCCGCTCGCCGGCGGGCCCACCAGAAGACAGGTGAAGTGGGGCCAGTCGGGCCAGGACAGCAGGCCTTCGTAAGCCTTGCGGTTGCAGGGGGTGGGCAGGAAATCCTGCAGCCGCTGGCGCGCCCGGTGGGGAAAGCGGAAGGCGAGCTGGCGCAGGTCGAGCCGCCCACCGCCCGGCAAGCCGCTCGCCGCCATCGCTCAGGCCGGCGCCGAACGCTCGAGCCGCAGCGCCATGCCGAGATAGACCAGCCCCGAGATCAGGGTCATCGCCAGCGCCGCCAGCACCGCCAGATCCAGCCAGGGCGTGCGCGACACATAGCCGGCCAGCACCCCGAGGGCGAAGCCGATGCACAGCATCTGGGCGAGGGTGCAGAGCTTGCCCACCAACAGCGGCTCCGCCCGGAACCTGCGCAACCGCAGGCGGAGGATGAGGGCGCCGAAGCCGATCGATATGTCGCGCAGCACCACGAGCGCCACCAGCCACACCGGCAGCACCAGGAGTGCGGCCAGCGAAACGAACAGCACCCCCAAGAACAGTTTGTCGGCGACCGGATCGAGAAGCGCCCCGAACCAGGTGGGCTCGCTCAGCCAGCGGGCCGCGAGGCCGTCGGCGATGTCGGTGGCGCCGGCGAACACGAACAACCAGAAGGCGCTCTCGTAGCGCTCCTCGAGGATCAGCACCACAAGCGGCACGGTGGCCACCAGCCGCAGGGTGGTCAGAACATCGGCGAGCCGGCCGAAGGCGCGTTTGACGGCCCAGCCGCCGCCGCGCAGCAGGGCGCTCAGCGCACCCCGGGAGCCTCCACTCGTCGCAGCAGCCATGAGCCGTTCTCCGACCTGAGTTCGAACCCGCGCCCGCGCAACAGCTGCGCGAGCCGGCCCCGTCCCCCCAGGACCTCGACCTGCACCCGCGCCTCCGCCCGGCTCAAGGAGTCGAGGGCGACATCCACCACCTCCGCGAGCCCCTCGAGGTCCCTTCTTATTTGAACCCACTCCGCAAGCCCGGCAAGCGGCACCCGCAGCAAAACCCGCTCGCGGAGGTCCGGGCGCAACAGGGTGGCATCCTTCCACTCGCCCTCGAGCAGCCGGATCGCCACCCGCACCGCACGCCGCCAGGACTCCTCCCCTTCCAGCTCCCGCACCGGCAGGGTCACCCGCCGCACCTCGCCGGGCCAGGAGCCATAGGGGGTGAAGAGGAGCTCGATGCGCTGGCCTTGCGGCTCGGCGAGGGCGAGCGGCACCGGCGAGCCGCCCACGGCCGGCGCGGCGGTCGCCTTGGCCACCACCAGCGCCTCCACCCCGTAGCGGGCCTGGAGCCGCTCGAGCGCATCAAGAGGCGGATGGAGCCCCACCGGTCTGAGCACAAGACGGTCCTCGAGGTCGCCGAGCGGCAGCCGCAGGTCGAGCAGGGTGTTGCGCTCGGCCTCGGCAAGCCAGGCGCGCCGCCAGGGGTTGTCCTCGCTCCAGTAGTCGATCGCCCCCTCGCGGATCAAAGCCGGCACCACCAACAGCGGCTCCGAGGGTGTGAGGGCGAAGGGGATGCCGGCCCCGGCGAGCAGCTCCCGCACCCGCTCGCCCCGGTAACGGACGGTGATCCGGCCCACATAGCGGGTGGCGGAGCGCTTCTCCTCCTCCACCGTGAAGCTCGCCACCAGCTCCTCCACCGGCAGGGCGGCGGCCTGGGGCAGCCTGGGCCAGTCCCCCTCGCGGGTGAGACGGCGCAACAGCCGATCCAGCCCTTCCGCCTTGGCCCGGGAGAGCGCCGCCTCGCGGGCCGCCACCGCGGATTCGGCCTCTTCGTCGACCGGGATGGCGAAGACGGTGTAGAGTTCCGGCTGCGCAGACCCAGGCCCGGGGAAGGCCAGCATGCCGGCGATCGCCAGAGCTAGCGCCCACAGTCCAACCCGCATCGTCCCGCACCTCGCTCTTGATCTCGGCCGCAAGGCCACCTAAGGCGCGCTCGCCTCCCTGGTTAGCCGGAGCCCAGGCCATGCCACAAGAGCCAGCACCTCCCGATCCCTACCGCACGGCGGGGGTGGATGTGGAGAAGGGAGCGCGTCTGGTGGCGCGGATCGCGGCCCTCGCCCGCGCCACCCGGCGGCCCGGGGCCGACGCCCTGATCGGCGGCTTCGGCGGGGTGTTCGATCTCGCCGCGCTGGGGCTGAGGGATCCCTTGCTGGTGGCGGCGAGCGACGGGGTCGGGACCAAGCTTTTGCTCGCCCGGCGGGCCGGCCGGCTGTTCGAGCTCGGCATCGATCTGGTGGCGATGTGCGTCAACGACGTGCTGGTGCACGGGGCGGAGCCGCTTTTCTTCCTGGACTACTACGCGACCGGGCGGCTCGAGCTGGAGCCGGCGGAACGGCTGATCGCCGGCATGGTCGAGGGCTGCCGGCTTGCCGGCTGTGCGCTGCTCGGCGGCGAGACCGCGGAGATGCCCGGGGTGTACGGCCAGGACGGGTTCGATCTGGCCGGCTTCGCCCTCGGGGCGGTGGAACGGGAGCGGCTGTTGCCGCGGCCCGCGCGTCCGGGCGACGTGTTGCTGGCCCTCGCTGCGAGCGGACCGCATGCGAACGGTTTCTCGCTGATCCGCCGGCTGCTCGGAGAGAAGGGGCTGGATGTCGCCGATCCCGCCCCCTTCGCTCCCGACCGCAGGCTCGCTGACGTCTTGCTCGCGCCCACCCGGATCTATGTGCGGAGCCTGCTCGGAGCGGTGGGCCACAAAGGGGTGCGGGCGCTCGCCCACATCACCGGCGGCGGACTGGTGGAGAACCTGCCGCGGGTGCTGCCGCGCGGCTGCGTGGCCCGCATCGAGCTCGAAAGCTATGCGCTTGCGCCGCTCTTCCGCTGGCTTGCGGAAGAGGCCGGACTGGACGCCCGGGGCCTCGCCCGCACCTTCAACTGCGGCATCGGCATGGTGGTGGTGGTGGCCCCTGAGCATGCGGCGGAGGTCGCGGAGCTGTTGTCCGGGGCGGGCGAGCGGGTGTGGCGGCTCGGCAGCCTCCTGGATGGGGACGGTCCGCCCCGGGTGGAGCTTGTGGGAGCGGAGGAGGCATGGGGCTTGCCCGCGTCGCGGTGCTGATCTCGGGCTCCGGCACCAACCTGCAGGCGCTCATCGACGCCAGCCGCAGCGGTGCCCTCGGGGCGGAGATCGCGCTCGTGATCAGCCACCGGGCCGGCGCCTATGGGCTGGAGCGCGCCCGGCGCGCCGGCATTCCCGCCCGGGTGGTGCGGCCCCGGGACTTCCCCGACCGGGCGAGCCACGAGCGGGCGGTGGACGAATTGCTGCGGGCGCATGATGTGGCCTATGTGTGTCTTGCTGGCTACATGCGGGTGTTGAGCGCCGACTTCGTGCACAGCTGGCGGGATCGGATGCTCAACATCCACCCCTCGCTGCTGCCGGCCTTCCGCGGGCTCGATGTGCACGAGCGGGTGCTGGAGGCGGGTCTGCCGGTGACGGGCTGCACGGTGCACCTGGTGCGGCCGGAGGTGGACGCCGGTCCGGTGCTGGTGCAGGGGGTGGTGCCGGTGCTCCCCGGCGACACTCCGGAAAGGCTGCAGGCGCGGGTTTTGGAGGTGGAGCACCGCTGCTATCCGCGCGCGCTGCGGTTCCTGGTGGAAGGGCGGGTGCGGGTGGAGGGGGAGCGGGCGCTGCTCGCCGACGAACGCCCCGGCGAACGGCTGGTGCTGCATCCCCTGCTCGCGAGCTGGCCGGGTGCCGGGTGAGGGGGCGGGCATGCTGCGCGCGCTGCTCCGCCGTCTGGTGCAGTCGCTGGCGCTGCTCCTGGTGCTGTCCTTCGCCATCTACGGGTTGATGGGGCTGATGCCGGGCGATCCCATCGACCTCATGATCGCCGCCGATCCCCGCATCACCAGCGCCGATGCCGCCCGCCTCAAGGCCCTCTACGGTCTCGACCGGCCGCTGCTCGAGCGTTACGGCGCCTGGCTCAAGGCCGCGCTGGCCGGCGATCTCGGCTACTCCCGGCTCTACGGCCGGCCGGTGCTGGAGGTGATGGTGCCGAGGCTCGTCAACACCCTGTGGCTGATGGGGCCGAGCCTGGTCCTGGCGCTCGCCCTCGCCGTGTTGGGCGGTGTGCTCGCCGCCCGCCATCCCGGCGGGCGTCTCGACGCCGCCCTCAACCTCCTCGCCTTCGCCGCCTTCTCCGTTCCCTCCTTCTGGCTCGCCCTGCTCTTGATCCTGTTGTTCGCGGTGGAGCTCGGCTGGCTTCCTCCGGGCGGTGTGGCGAGCGTGGGCGACGGCGGGCTCTGGGACCGGGTGCGGCACCTGGTGCTGCCGGTTTTGACCTTGACCTTGTTGTCGGTGGGGACCTTCCTGCGCTTCACCCGGGCGGCCCTGATCGAGGTGCTCGGCGAGGATTTCATGCGCACGGCGCGCGCCAAGGGCTGTTCGCGGGCGGCCCAGCTCTGGGTGCACGCCCTGCCGCATGCGCTCCTTTCCCTGATCACCGTGGCGGCGCTCCACTTCGGGGCCCTGCTCTCGGGCGCGCTGGTGGTGGAGACGGTGTTCGCCTATGCCGGCATGGGCAAACTCATCTACGACGCCATCCTCGGCAACGACTACAATCTGGCGCTGGCGGCCCTGATGCTGGGCGCGCTGCTCACCCTTTGCGCCAACCTCCTCGCCGATCTCCTCTACCTGCGGCTCGACCCGCGCATCCGCGAGGGGGTCTAGCCGTGGCCGGGCAGGCTGGTGCACGCGGCCTCTGGCGGCGTCTTTGGCGCCATCGCCGGGCGCGGGTGAGCCTCGGCGTGCTGGTGGTGCTGGCCGCGGCCTGTGCCGTCGGACCGGCGCTCGCCCGGGCGTTCGGCATCGATCCGGCGGCGATGGACCTTTTGGCGCGGCTCGAGGGGCCGAGCCTCGCCCATCCCCTCGGCACCGACGAACTGGGGCGCGATCTTTTGCTCAGGCTGCTCGACGCCGGTCGGGTGTCCCTGGCGGTGGGCGTGGGCGGGGCGCTCCTGGCGGCCGCCTTCGGCACCCTCTTCGGGGTGCTGGCGGGCTGGTTCGGAGGCCGCCTGGACGCGCTCGTGATGCGCCTTACCGATGCGGTGCTGGCGTTGCCGCTTTTGCCGCTGTTGCTGGTGCTGGCGGCGGTGGATCTGGACAAGCTCGGCCTCGGCGGGCTTGCCGGGGACGAGGCGCTGTGGAGTGCTCTTCGGATCGTGGTGATCGTCGCCCTGTTCGGCTGGACCACCACCGCACGGCTGGCGCGCGCCGCCACCTTGAGCGTGAGGGAGCGGGAGTATGTGCTGGCGGCCCGCGCGCTGGGCGCGCGCACCCCGCGCATCCTGCTGCGGCACGTGCTGCCGAATGTGGCCTCGCCGCTCGTGGTGGCCGCCACCCTGTCGGTGGGCCAGGTGGTGCTGGCGGAATCGGTGCTGAGCTTCCTCGGCCTCGGCATCCAGCCGCCGCTCGCGAGCTGGGGCACCATGCTGACGGGGGCCCAGGAGCGGCTGTTCGACGCGCCGATGCTGGCGCTGTGGCCCGGGCTTTTGATCTTCCTCACCGTGCTGTGCTTCAATCTGCTCGGGGACGGCCTGCAGGAGGCCTTGGATCCGCGGGGCGCGCATGCGCTGCGGCGCGCCCAGTGACACGGAGCGGCTGGAGGGGCGGATGGAAGCGTGTCTCGGCTACATCACCTGCGGCTCCCGGGAGGAGGCCGAACGCATCGCCCGGGCGCTGCTCGAGAAGCGTCTGATCGCCTGCGCCAACATCCTCGACGGGCTCCTTTCGCTGTACCGCTGGGAAGGGGAGCTGGCCCGGGATCGGGAGGCGCTCCTCTTGGTCAAGACCCGACGGCCGCTCGTGGACGAGGTGATCCGCACGGTGCGGGCGCAGCACAGCTACGAGTGCCCGTGCATCACCTTCCTGCCGCTGGTGGCGGGCGACGCCGCCTATCTGGCCTGGGTCGACCAGGAGACGGGAGGCGAGGGCAGGGGGTGAGGGATCGGGTTCAGGCCGGCTCGCCGCTCGCCCTGGGGCGCGCCTCCTCCTCGCCGGGCGGGGCTGGAAGCTCCGGCGCCTGCAGGACGCGCGGCTGGCTCTCGAGCTGGGACAGGGGCGCAAGGGGCGCACTTGCGGCGATGCCCAGTTGCTCGAAACGGCGCGCCTGGGGCAGCACCCGCCCCTCGAGCGAGCCCGCCGCCTCGTTGTACTTCCGCACCGCCCGGCCGAGGGCGCGGCCGAGCTCCTGCATGTGGTCGAGGAAGCGGGCGATGCGCTCGTAGAGGTCCTGGCCCAGGTTCGCCACCTGCTGGGCGCTTTCGGCGAGCTTCTCCTGCTGCCAGCCGTAGGCGATCGCCTTCATGAGGGCGACGAAGGTGGAGGGGGTGGTGATGAGCACCTTCTGTTTGAGGGCGTCCTCGAACAGGGCGGGGTCCTGTTCCACGGCGGCGGCATAAAAGGCCTCGCCGGGGATGAACATCACCACGAAGTCCGGCGCCTCGCTGAACTGGGTCCAGTAGGCCTTGCTCGCGAGCTGGCGCACGTGCTGGCGCAGCTGCTGGGCATGGCGGGCGAAGGCGGCGCGGCGCTGCTCCTCGTCCGCCGCCTCGATGGCGGCGAGATAGGCGTCGAGCGGGGTCTTGACGTCCACCACCACCGTCTTGCCGCCGGGAAGGCGCACGATGGCGTCGGGGCGCAGCCGCCCCTCGCTCCCCTCGACGGCGGGCTGGCTCGTGAAGTCCACATGCTCGCTCATGCCCGCGAGCTCGACCACGTTGCGCAGCTGGTACTCGCCCCAGCGGCCGCGCACCTGCGGCCGCCTGAGCGCCTCGATGAGGGAGCGGGTGTGGCGCTCGAGCTTCTGGTGGCTGTCGGCGAGCATGCGCACCTGCTCGAGCACCGCCCGATAGGCGCCCTCGCGGGCCTTTTCGATGCCGTCCACGGTGTTCTTGAACCGTTCCAGATTCTCGGCGAGCGGGCGCACCAGCTGTTCGATCTCCCGCTTGCGGGCCTCGAGCGCCTGGTCCGCCTGCTGGTGGTGGAGCCGGAAGCGCTCCGAGACCAGCTCCAGGAACTTGGCGCTGTTGTGCTGCAGGATGTCGTCGGCGAGCGCCTTGAACTTGGTCTCGAGCTCCCGCAGCCGTTCCTCGTGGGCGCGCCGATGATTCTGCAGCTCGGTGCGCAGGCTGGTGGATTCCACCAAAAGCTCCTCCCGCTCGTCCCGCACCTTGACCAGCTCGGCGCGCAGCGGCCGCACCCGCCACCACCACAGGAGCACAGCACCCGCGACCAGGCCGAGCAGGAAGGGGATCAGCGGCACCGGCAGCTCCGCCATCGCTCCGCCTCCTCACTCCTCGAGGGGAAAGTCGCCGAGCATGGACTGGGTGTAGCGGGCGAGGCCGATGCTGGCGATGAGCTCGAGCTCGGTCTCGAGATGATGGGCGTGTTCCTCCTCGTCCGCGAGCAGCGCCCGCATGAGATCGCGGCTCACATAGTCCCGCTCCCGCTCGCACAGGGCCACCACCTCGCGGTAGTAGGACACCGCCTCGCGCTCGAGCGCCAGATCGCCCTCGATGGCGCTCTTGAGGTCGCGCCCGATCTGCAGCCGTTCCGGGGGATCGAGGCGGGGCTCGCCGTCCAGCATCAGGATGCGCTGGATCAGCCGGTCGGCGTGGTCCATCTCGACCCGCGCCTCCCGCATTTCCTTGCGCCCGCGCTTGACGAGCCCCCAATGGTCCATCATGCGGGCGTGCAGCACATACTGGTTGATGGCGGCGAGTTCCATGCGCAGGGCGCGGTTGAGGGCCTCCAACACCTGGGGATGACCTTTCAGGGATGTCATGGATGCGGCGCTCCTTGGATGGCGAGACAATCTCGGCTCCATATGGCGGGCCGCCGGGCGCGGATCCAGGGTCGGCGCCGGAGCGGCTTGGTTGACAGCATCGGGACCGCGCCTATATAGGCCGCGTCTGCGGGCGCCGCCCGCGCTTCGGATCCCGGTTCACCAGGCGGCCATCCATGTACGCAGTCATCCGCACCGGCGGCAAACAATACCGCGTGGCTCCGCGGGACGTGCTCCGCATCGAGAAGATCGAGGCCGAGCCGGCGAGCACCGTCACCTTCGAGGAGGTGCTGCTGGTTGTGGACGGCGAGCGCCTTGAGGTGGGGCGGCCGCTCGTCGAGGGGGCGCGGGTGCGGGCTGTGGTGCTGGAGCAGATCAAGGGGCCCAAGATCATCGTCTTCAAGAAGAAGCGGCGCAAGAACTACCGCCGCAAGAAGGGCCACCGGCAGCAGCTTACGGTGGTGCGGATCGAGGACATCGCGCTCGCCGACGCGGCCCAGTCCGAAGGAGGGGATCATGGCGCATAAGAAGGCCGGCGGCAGTTCGCGCAACGGCCGCGATTCCCCCGGCAAGCGGCTCGGGGTCAAGATCTTCGGCGGCCAGCGGGTGATTCCCGGCAACATCATCGTCCGCCAGCGCGGCACGCGCTTTCATCCCGGCAAGGGTGTCGGCATGGGCCGCGATCACACCCTGTTCGCCCTGGTTCCCGGCCAGGTGCAGTTCCGCCGCCGCTACGGACGCACCTACGTGCATGTGGTGCCGAGCGGCGAGGCCGGGAGCTAGGCGGGCCGCACAGCGGGACCGGGAGGAGGGAAGGCCCGGGCCTTCCCTTTTTTCATCGCCATGCGCTTCGTCGATGCGGTCAAGATCTGGGTCGAGGGCGGTGCCGGCGGCGCCGGCTGCGTGAGCTTCCGGCGCGAACGCTTCCGGCCCAAGGGCGGTCCCGACGGCGGCGACGGCGGACGCGGCGGCTGCGTGCGCCTTCGGGCCGACCTGAGCCTCAACACCCTGATCGACTTCCGCTACCAGCAGCACTTCCGGGCCCAGCGGGGCGGCCACGGCATGGGCAAGAACCGTTCGGGTCGCGCCGGCGAGGATCTCTTGTTGCGGGTGCCGGTGGGAACCCAGGTGTTCGCCGAGGACGGCGTCACCCTGCTCTGCGATCTCGCCACGGAAGGCGCGGAGTTCGTGGCGGCGCGGGGCGGGCGCGGCGGGCGCGGCAACGCCCGCTTCAAGAGCCCCACCCAGCGCACGCCCAGGCGGGCGGATCCCGGCGAGCCGGGGGAGAAGCGCTGGATCTGGCTCAAGCTCAAACTGCTCGCCGATGTGGGGCTCGTGGGCCTGCCCAACGCCGGCAAGTCCACCCTGCTCGGGGCCATCAGCCGCGCACGGCCCAAGATCGCCCCCTATCCCTTCACCACCCTCCACCCCAAGCTCGGCACCGTGGAGCGGGACGAGCTGCGGCTGGTGGTGGCCGACCTGCCCGGGCTGATCGCCGGCGCACACCGCGGCGCCGGGCTCGGCCACCGGTTCCTCGCCCACATCGAACGCTGCGCGTTGCTGCTCCACCTGGTGGATGCCGGCCTGGACGATGTGGTGGAATGCTACCGGGCGGTGCGCCGGGAGCTCGCTCTCTACCGGCGGGAG
>JALSGW010000299.1 GCA_026982585.1 Alphaproteobacteria bacterium
TTACGAGCGCCGCGAGGCGGGTGCGCGAGGCGGCCGAGTTCGTGGCCCTGGACGCCGTGCGCGCCCATCTCGAGGTGCTGCGCCTGAGCGCCATCGTGGAGCTCAACCGGGACAATCTGGAAACCCACGAACGCTGGCTCGCCAAGGTGCGGCGGCTCGAGCAGGCGGGTCGGGTGAGCATCGCCGATCTGCGCCAGGCGGAGGCCAGGGTGGCGCAGGCGCGGGAGAATCTGGCGGTGGCCGAGGGCCAGCTCCGGGATGCCGAGGCGGCCTACCGTCGGGTGGTGGGGGAGCCGCCCGGGGCGCTGGAGCTCGATTTCGAGCCGGCGGGCGGTCTTCCGGCCGGCGCCGACGAGGCCGCCGCGCTCGCGGCCGCGGCCAGTCCCACCGTCCAGATCCGCGCCGCCGACGTGCGGGTGGCGGAGGCGGAACTCAGGGCCGCGCGGGCCGGTTTCTATCCAAGGCTGGATCTCGAACTCGCCGCCGCCGCCAACAACGGTGTCCTGGGCGACACCGACGAAAACGCCTCCGCCTCGGCGCTGCTGCTGTTCCGTTATAATCTGTACCGGGGCGGGGCCGACCTGGCCCGGGAGCGGGAGGCCTTCCACCGGCTCAACCAGGCCCGGGCCGAACTCGCCCGGGCGCGGCTCGAGGCCGAACGGACGGCGCGGCAGGCCTTCAACGCGCTGCAAACCGCCCGCACCCGCCTCGAGGCCCTCGCGGAACGGGCCGAAGCCCAGCGCCGCACCCGCGACGCCTACGCCCAGCAGTTCGACCTCGGCCAGCGGGGGCTGTTGGACCTTCTGGATGCCGAAAACGAGCTGTTCCTGGCCCGGGCGGATCTGATCTCGGCCCGGTTCATCGAACGTTTCGCAGCCTTCCGGCTGCTCGCCGTCACCGGACAGCTGCTCGAACAATTGGGCCTCGAGCCCCCGCAGGCGGCCCGCTCCGCCACACCGCCCACCCCGGCCGCCGAACTGGAAGCGAAGGCCGAGCCGCTCAAAGAGCCCTAGGCCGCCCCATCCCCGGCAAAACGGCGAAGGCCGCGGCCAAGCATCCGGCACAAGGGGCGGGCGGTCGGCCGCAGGCAAAAGCGAAGCCGGGCGGCCCACAAAGGCCTGCCCTGGCGATGCGGATCGGAGCTCGCGGGCGCCCCCGGGCGGTCCGGCCGCGCGCACACCGATCCGCCGCCCGGCCCACACCTCCCTTCCGCATCCGCACCGTCCTGCCCCTGAAAGCCAGAGCCGGCCTGCGGCGATCCCCTGCTTCCGCATCCGCAACCGCCCCGCCGCCTCCGGGCCGTCCGCCGGGGCGCCCACAAGCCCGTTTCCGCATCCGCCCGCGCCCGCGGCGGCGCTCCGGGCGGTCCGGCCGCGCGCGAAGCCGCCCAAGCCCTTCGCACTGCCGACCGCGCCGGGGCGACGGCACGGCGAACCCAGCACAAGAACGTCTCGACCCTTCCGGGACCGGCCGCAGCTTCCCTCGACCTTCGGCGGCCAAAACGCCCCATCGCGCCGGCGCCGCGGGCACCGGTGCGCAGCTGCGCCGCCCGCGAGAACACCACTTCCGGCCGAGCGACGGCATCCCGCCCGCACAGCGGCCGCCCCACCTCGTCCGCGATCATGGCCCTGAGCCGCACCGGGATCCCGCCCGCGCAGGGCCGTCTTCTGATCGGCATAGCCGCTTTCTTCGATGATCCCGGGATCCCGCCCGCGCAGAGGCCGCCCGCCTGGTTGCCGAAAACTCCCGCAGGCGGGGCCGCATGGGCC
>JALSGW010000300.1 GCA_026982585.1 Alphaproteobacteria bacterium
CCTGTCGCCGCACGTGCTGCGGCACGCCTTCGCCAGTCATCTGGTGGCCCACGGCGCGGACCTTCGGGTGGTGCAGACCCTGCTCGGCCACGCCGACATCGCCACCACCGAGGTCTACACCCATCTTCAGCCCGGCCGGTTGCAGCAGGTGGTGACGGCCCACCATCCCCTTGCTAAAGAGGGCCCCGCGCCGGAGGGCGCGGAGGATCCAGGGCGGTCGGACCGCTGCGCCGGAGTGGACAGCCTGTGAGGAGAGGAGGGACCGCATGAGCTTCAAGCTCGTCGAGGAGGCCAAGCCGCGTCTCAACCGTTCGGAACTGGCGGTGCCGGGGTCCAGCCCGAGGATGTTCGAGAAGGCCGCCCAGTCGGAGGCGGACGTCATCTTCCTCGACCTCGAGGACGCGGTCGCCCCGGACATGAAGGAACAGGCGCGCCGCAACGTCATCGAAGCCATCAACGACATCGACTGGGGCGAGAAGACCCTCTCGGTGCGTATCAACGGTCTCGACACCCCCTATATGTACCGCGATCTGGTGGACGTGCTGGAGCAGACCCGCGATCGCCTCGATCTGATCATGATCCCCAAGGTGGGGACGGCGGCCGACGTCTACACGGTGGACTGCATCGTCACCCAGATCGAGAACGCCAAGGGGCGCAAGCGTCGGGTCGGCTTCGAGCTCATCATCGAAACCGCGCTCGGCATGCAGAACGTCCACGAGATCGCCGCCGCAAGCCCGCGCAACGAATCCCTGCACTTCGGCGTCGCCGACTACGCCGCCTCGGTCCGCGCCCGCACGGTCAAGATCGGCGGCGTCCATCCCGACTACGGGGTGCTCAGCGATCCCGACGCGAAGGGCGAGCGCAGCTACTTCTGGGCGGATCCGTGGCACTACGCCATCGCCCGCATGGTGGTGGCGGCGCGCGCCAACGGCCTTCGGCCGGTGGACGGACCCTTCGGCGACATCCGGGACGAGGAGGGCTATCGGGCGGCGGCCCGCCGGGCGGCGGTGTTGGGCTGCGAGGGCAAATGGGCCATCCATCCGGCCCAGATCCCGCTCGCCAACGACATCTTCAGCCCCTCGGAGGCGGAGGTGGAGCGCGCCCGCCGCATCCTCCAGGCCATGGAGGAGGCGAAGCGGGAGGGCAAGGGTGCGGTGAGCCTGGACGGCCGCTTGATCGACATCGCCTCCATCCGCCAGGCCCAGACCCTGGTGGCCAAGGCGGAACAGATCGCAAAGAGCCGAAGCGGCTGACCCCACCGGCGGGCGGCCGCCTCCTGCCGCTGCCGGCCCGCTCCTCCGAGGCCCGCCTGGGCGGGTTGGCCAATTCCCGCACCAAGGCGCCCTCGCTTTGCGGTTTGCTCCGATGCGGTCGCCGCCTTGGCTGGCGGCGCGGATGCGGGCCGGATGGTCCTGCGGCGCTAGAGGAATCGCACCGAGACCAGGGTGCCGAGGGTGTCGAAGTCGAAGGGGCGGTCGGGACGGAGGTAGACCTGGGCGCGGTTCGGCCGCACCCCGCCCGCGCCCGGATCGGCGAGCAGGCTCAGCCGCGGCTTGAAGTCGATGCGTTCGATCTGTGCAAGCCGGGGCTCGCGCTCGCCCGGCAGCCACACCTGCGCCCGCTGGCCGACCTGCAGGCGGGCCGCCTGTTCGATCGGGATCTGCGCCCGCACCTGAAGCGGCTGGTCGGCGGCCGCCAGCACCAGCACCGGATCCCCCGCCTGCACATACTCGCCGGGCAGCGCGGGCCACTCCAGGATGACGCATTC
>JALSGW010000301.1 GCA_026982585.1 Alphaproteobacteria bacterium
AGTTTCTGGCGGGAGCGACGGTCCATCGTCGCCGATGTCGATCGTGCCGATACCGCACCACTCGGCATTCCTGAGCGCCGCCTCGAGCCCCCGAGACCACGGCTCGCACGGTGGAGTGTCTCGCTGGACATGAGAACTTCGGGCGAGCGGCCCGGGGACAGGGGCTGCGACCAGCTCCTGTCCCCATCGTGGCCCGATCCTGGGGCGTGGACGGGCCTCCCCCGGGCGGCCGTCTGCGCGGATGGATGGCCGGCGATGGCTCGGTTCGCCGTCGGGGACGACCGACGGCCGATCCCTTGGATGCGCTGGCGGCACAGGCGGCGGGTGCCGCACACGGTCGGCCGCCACTCAGGGAACGAGATCCCTAGGACGGTGCGGTGGGGGGCGGCGTGGCGGGAGCTGCCCGCTGCAGGGCCGCCATCACGGTCCAGGACCGCTCCGATACCACCGGACCGAGAAGGGCTCCGGCTACGGCTGTGCGCGGCCTCTATGGCGATATCTTCGCGCGCTTGATCGCAGCGATGTCGAGACCTGCCGCGCCCACCGGCACGGCGGAGATGGAGACGAAGGCCGCGGTGGCTTTCTCGGTGCGGGTGTGGGCGGCTTCGCCGGCGGGATCATCGGCCGCCTGTGCGGGGCCCCGCATGGCGATCCACACAGCGGCGGCTGAGCGGAGCCTGCCCCTCACCTCAGGCAGGGCCGCCGACACGGCCGTGGTGCTCTAAGCCCGCCCGCGGCTCCGACACAAGCCCGTGCGCGGCCACATCGGCGGGCTCGGCTCGAGCCCCACATCACAAGCCAACGGAACCGCAGGGCGGAGCACGTCACACCCTCGCGCTCTCCCGCCAGCGCAAGCGCATCCAGAGCTTTCCCGCTCACATGCCTTCCTCTGCCAATCGATGCGGTCTGTCCTCTTCAACCTGCCCAACCTCGTCGCGCGGCTTTTCGACGGGATCGCACGCTGCCCGGCCATCGCCGTCCTTTGCCCCAAGCCGGCCCGAAACGTCCTCGCCGCTCCCGCCCCGGCCGCCGGCCCCGCCCCCGTATCCCGCGGCATCGAGCCGACGGGCCGGCGATCCGCGCCCACGGACAGGCGGTACGCGTCTTTGCACCTCGCTCCTTGACCCGGATCGTTTCCCTTTGGCGCCCGCCTTTGGGCACGAGCGGGTATACCTGCCATGCACCGACCGGAAACGAACGGTGCCCGCTCACCCGGGCCGCGCGGTCCGCTCGCATGCGCGACAACCGCCGCCGCACGCCTCGCGCGGGAATGGATCACCAGCCGTATCGGAAAACCGTCGCGCTCCGCGTGGTTCCTGTGCGGAGGGCAAGCCGGAGAAGGGCCGAATGTGTCGCACAACCGAAGACGGTCGACCACCACGGCCAAACCAACCCGCAAGACGCACAGACGCGGCCCACGCCACCGATGCGGGCGCATCGCCATCGCACGGCAGCCGAGATCCGCTCGCAAAACCCGGCACTTCCGGCTGGAGCGCGCCTGGAGTACCGAATCAAACCGGACGCGCTCGCCGTCCAGACAGCTGGGACGATGCACAGCTCGAGACAAACCGCAGTCGCCGCGGCGGGCGGCAGCCGCAAAGGCAACCGAGCCTTGTGCCGGGTCGGGGCCGAGCCCCGGCCGGGCATCGGCCTCGCGGCGTGCGGCAGCTTCCTGCTTCGGGGCTGCGCGCGGGGGCGGTCGACGTCCACTTCGCG
>JALSGW010000302.1 GCA_026982585.1 Alphaproteobacteria bacterium
AGGAGCCCTCGGGCAGGCGCTCGAGCAGCCCGGCCTCGGTGAGGGTCTTGAGGTGGCGGGAGATGCGGGGCTGGCTTTGGCCGAGCACCTGGACGAGCTCGGAGACGGTCCACTCGCCCTGGCTGCAGACGGCGAGCAGCCGCATGCGGCTGGGCTCGGCGGCGGCGCGCAACGCCGCCAGATAACGGGACAGACCTCGGGACTCCGCCACCGACCGCCACCTTCCGCAAATCATTCACGGATATGTCGATATCTGAATATCCTTTGATGCGCAAGAGCTGTGTGGTTCACGGCTGCGTGGGCGGGCGCATCCGCGGTCGGCCGTCGGCCGGGGGCACCGGCCGCTTCCGGCGAAGGCGCGCCAAACCGCAGCACCGCAGGCCGAACCATGCCCGCCGGGGCCGCGGGCGGAGCGGTGCGGATATGGACGGCCCCTTCACGCAGCGGCCGGCCGCCCCCGGGCCGCACGCGGATGATCCGGAAGCGGCGCTGCCCGGTGTTTGGGTTTTGGTCCGCGGTGGCGCCGGTCCGCTCCCGTGAAGAAGCGGCTTCCCTTCCCGCGTTGCTCGAGATTTGCGGTCGGGACGGGACCGCCGTGGGCGCGGAGCGGTCCCCCTCGGTGGGTTGGGGGTTCCGTGCCGATGGCATCGCTCTGGTCTGTGCGCGCGATCTTCCTCGGTGCGTGGGGTTGCTTTGCGCGGGCGCCTCGCGCCCGGCTGGCACAGCGGCTTTGTTCGCTGCGCAGGCCCTGCCCTTTGATGGAGGCCAACGCCGCTTCGCCCGCCGGGGCGGAAGGCCTCGCTTGATGTCCGCAGGCGATGCCGCCGGCTTGCCCGCAAGGAGCGGCGGCCTGCCTCGGTAGCGTGGGTTTCCTTCCGGCCGACGCCGCCGCGCCCCGAGGAAAACCACCTCCGGCGGTACGTGGGCCGCCATCGGCGATACCGCCGCACCCGGCTCAAATGGACGGCCGGCCTTGATGTCCGCATGCGGTGCCACCGCAAGGAAAAGCGGCGCTCTCCCTCGGCTTGTGGGTCCGTGTTTGCGTGGGTGCCGGCTTTGCTCCGTGAAGGAGCGGCTTTTGTCGGATCCCGGGTCGGCGTCTTTGATGGTGGCGCCGCGCGCAGGGAAAACCTGCCGGCTCGCTGCCCGGGCTCTCATCGCCTATGCCCTCGCCCCGCCCAGTTTGGATCGACGGCCGCCCGCGGGTGGCGGATGCGGCGCGTCCGCTTCGCCCGCCTGGCGCAGCGGCTTTCCTCGGTGCGTGGGTTGCCTTCCGGCCGACGCCGCCGCGCCCCGAGGAAAACCACCTCCGGCGGTACGTGGGCCGCCATCGGCGATACCGCCGCACCCCGCTCGGATGGGTGGCCTCGCTTGCTCTCCGCCATGCGCTGCCGCCCCCTGCCCGGCCGGAGCAGCGGTCTTCCTCGGCTTGTGGGTCCGTGTTTGCGATGGTGGCGGCCTGGATCGGCTGCCGGGATCCATCCGCCAGCACGAGACCAAGGCGCGCAGGGAAAACCCTCTCCCTCGGCGCGCGGGACGGCGTTGCCCATGGACCGCTGCGCCCGCTGGAGCGGCGTTTCTTGATTTGCGAACGCGGTGCCATCCCCGTGCCCGAAGGGAGCGGCAGCCTGCCTCGGTAGCGTGGGTTTCCTTTCGGCCGACGCCGCCTGGCGCACGGGAAAAGGGGTCTCCCCCCGCTCCTTGGGCCCGCTCG
>JALSGW010000303.1 GCA_026982585.1 Alphaproteobacteria bacterium
TACCGCGATGGCACAGGATGCGGATGTCATGAGCCGGAACAGCGGGCTTGTTCGCTGGCTGCAGCGCATCTGGCGGCGTTGGCCGCGGCGGCTGGTGCTGCGCGGCAGCGGGGTTGCGGTGGAGCTGTTGTATGTGGAGGAGGATGCGGCCGGAGCGCGGTATCGGGTGCGTCTTCCCGACGGTCAGGAGCGTTTCGTACCCCGACAGGCGCTGGCCAGCCGTCCGCGGGCGTTCGGCTGGTTGATGCTCGTTCTTGTGGTCGCCGTCCTGCTTGGGTCCTTCGCCGGCCTCGGGCCGGAGCGGGTGGACGCCCTGTTGGCCGAGGCCGAAGCAGGGCTTGCCGCCTTGCGCGCGTTGCTCGCGCTCAGCCCGGCGCCGTCGGCAGGTTGAGCAGCCGCTCCGGCGCCTCGCGCTCCTCCCGCCAATGGTGGGAGCTGCGGGCTATGAACTGCGGCACCCACAGTTCCTGGTGGCGGTCCGCAGGCGTGCCCTGGACGATCGCCAGCACCATGTCCGCGAGCCGGCGTCCGGCCGCCCGCACCGGCAGGCGGAAGCTCGAGAGCGAGGGGCTTGCGGCCGCCGCAAGCGGTGTGTCGTTGTAGCCCACCACCGCCACGTCCCAGCCGGGCCGCCGTCCCGAGGCCCACACCGCCTGCATCGCCCCGAGCGCCGTGAGATCCTCGATGCACAGGATGGCGGTGGGCGGCTCGGCGAGCCGAAGGAGCGCCCGGCACGCCTCCGCCCCGCCGCCTTCGCTGAAGCCGTCGTAACGCACCAGATCCGGATCCCACCCCACTCCCGCCTCCCTGAGCGCCCGGCGGTAGCCGCGCTCGCGCGTGCGCAGGAAGTTGAAGCGGGGATCGGCGCCGATGAAGGCGATCCTCCGGTGGCCCGCCCGCACGAGCGCCCGGGTCAGGGCGTAGAAGGCGCGCTCGCCGTCGGAATCGAGCCAGGCGTGGCGCGCGCACCAGCGATCGCGTCCCAGGGTGACGAAGGGAAAGCGCTGATCGAGCAGATAGGCCACCCGCGGATCGTCGACGAAGGTGCGGTCCAGGATCATCCCGTCCACCCGCCCCTCCTCCACCAGCCGCCGGCACGCCGCGAGCGGATCGTCCGACAGCGAACCGCCCGCCAGCACCAGATCGAAGTTGCTGCGGTGCAGCGCCTCGCCGATGCCGACCAGCAGCTCGGCCACATAGGGGCTCTCGAAGCAGGGCTCCACCGCCTGGGGGATGAAGGCGACGGTCTCCGCGCGACCCGAGGTCAGCCTGCGGGCCAGGGCGTTGGGGGTATAGCCCAGCTCCCGCGCCGCCCGTTCCACCCGTTCCCGGGTGCGCGGGCTCACGTCGTCGTAACCGTTGAGGGCCCGGGATACGGTGGTCACCGACAGGCCGAGGGTGCGGGCCAGCCCCTTGAGATCGATGCGGCGTCCCCGGAACGACGAGACCGCCATCGCCGCCCTAGGCCTTCTCGTCTGCGAGCGGGAAGCGGGCGTCGAAGGCGGCGATGAGATCGAGCTGGTCCTCGAGCAGCCGGGTCATGAGAAACCGCCTACGCACCGTCTCCCGCGCCGCCGCCCCGAGCCGCCGCCGCAGATCCGGGTCCTTGAGCAACCGCACGATGCGCTCGGCGGCCTCGGGCACGCTGCGCACGAGAAAGCCGTTGACGCCATCTTGGATCTGGTGGCGGATGCCGCCCACATC
>JALSGW010000304.1 GCA_026982585.1 Alphaproteobacteria bacterium
TCAAGGCGCCTCCCGTGGAGCCTCCCGAGAGCGCGGCCTTTTTGGAGATCGAGGCGGTGGATCCCGGCCGGCCGCCGGAGCGCGCCTTTTCGGGCTGGATGTTCGCATCCAGCCCCTCGCTCTCGGCGCTCGAACACCCCGTCTACGACGTGTGGGTGCTGGACTGCGAGGAGCCCGTCGAGGAGCCGGATTCGGAGGCGAGGGCCCGGGATGCGAAGGAGTAGGGTGCGGTCGGAAACTCCGCCTGCTTGACGATCGCCCGGCGCAGCCGCACCCGGTATTCCTGGCGGCTGATCTCCACCGCTCCGAACCTGCGCAGGTGCTCGGTGACGAACTGGGTGTCGAGCAGCTCGAAGCCGCCCGCGCGCAGGCGGAAGACCAGCTCCACGAGCGCCACCTTGCTCGCATCGCGCACCCGGCTGAACATGCTCTCGCCGAAGAAGGCCGCGCCCAGGGCGACGCCGTAGAGCCCGCCCACGAGCCGCCCCTCCTGCCAGCATTCGACGCTGTGGGCGAAGCCGCGCTCCGCCATGGCGATGTAGGCGGCGATGAGCTCGTCGTTGAGCCAGGTGCGGGGCCGTCCCGGAAGGGGCTCGGCGCAGGCGTGGATGACGGCGGCAAAGTCGCTGTCGATGCGGATCTCGAACGGCTGCTTGCGGATGGTGCGGCGCAGCCGGCGGGGGATGTGGAACCGGTCGAGGGGGATCACCCCGCGGCGGAGCGGATCCAGCCAGTGGATGGCGGGATCGTGCCGGTCCTTGGCCATCGGGAACAACCCGTTGGCGTAAGCGCTGATGATCAGCTCCGGCGGCAGCGCCAGCATTCCGTCCCGGCTCCGCTCCCGTTGCGCCGCTCCCTTGCCGTCAATGCCGGCGAGAGTCCAGAAACCTCTCGAGCCAGCCGACGTCGTAGTCCCCGGTCCGCATCTGCTCCTCCTCGAGCAGGGCGCGCAAGAGCCGGATGGTGGACGGCATACCGTCGATCACATATTCGGCCAGGCTGCGGGAAAGCCGCCTCAGACAGCGGGGCCGGTCGACGTCGTGCACGATCAGCTTGGCGATCAGGCTGTCGTAGAAGGGCGGCACCCGATAGCCGGTGTAGAGGGCCGAATCCACCCGCACCCCGGGCCCGCCCGGCGGGTGGTAGGTGGCGACCCGGCCGGGGGCGGGGAGCAGCGTGTCCGGATCCTCGGCGGTGATCCGCACCTCGATGGCATGGCCCGCAAGCCGCACCTCCTCCTGCCGCACCGAAAGCGGCTCGCCGGCGGCGATCCGGATCTGCTCGCGCACGATGTCCACCCCGGTGATCATCTCGCTCACCGGATGCTCCACCTGCAGGCGGGTGTTCATCTCGATGAAATAGAAGGTGCCGTCCTGGTAGAGGAACTCCAGGGTGCCGGCGCTGACATAGCCGAGTTCGGCCATCGCCCGGCACAGCCGCTCGCCCATCGCCTTTCGCTGGTCGTCGTCGAGGGCCGGCGAGGGGGCCTCCTCGAGGATCTTCTGGTGGCGGCGCTGGATGGAGCAGTCGCGCTCGAAGAGATGGATCACCCCGCCGTGCCGGTCGCCGAGGATCTGGAACTCGATGTGGCGGGGCCGGTCGAGGAACTTCTCGATATACACCCGGGGATCGCCGAAGCCGGCCTTGGCCTCGCGGCGGGCGAGCTCCAGCGCCTGGTGCAGCTCC
>JALSGW010000305.1 GCA_026982585.1 Alphaproteobacteria bacterium
ATCGGCCTCACCCTCTACCGGCTTTCCGAGGTGCTCGCCGGCGAGGCCCTGGACGAGATCATCGACGCCCTGATCGCCGAGGACCAGACCCGCCGGCTGGCCCAGTTGGAGCTGTGAACGGGGCGGCATCGGTCCGAAAGGCGCTCGAAGAGGCGCGCCTGAAGCTTAGCGCGGCAGGGGTCGAGGCGCCGGCGCGCGAGGCGCGGCTGCTGCTCGAGCGCACAGCAGGCGTGCGCCGGGAGGACCAGCTCGCCCATCCCGACCGTCGGCTCGACCCCGAAGCGCTTGGCGCCTTCCTCCAGGCGGTCGCCCGCCGCGCCGCCCGCGAACCCCTCGCCTACATCGTCGGCGAGAAGGAATTCTTCGGACTCACCCTCGCCGTCCGCCCCGGCGTGCTGATCCCGAGGCCGGAGAGCGAGGTGGTGGTGGAGCTCGCGCTCGCCCGCCGGCCGCCCAGCGTGGCCTGGATCGCCGACATCGGCACCGGCAGCGGATGCCTGCTCATCGCCGCGCTGAACGAGCTTCGAGAAGCGCGCGGCGTGGGCACCGATCTCGCCCCGGCAGCGCTCGACGTGGCGCGGCAGAACGCCCGCCGCCTGGGGGTGGCGGCGCGCGCCCTGTTCGTGTGCGGCCGCTTCGGGGAGGCGATCTCGGGCCGCATCGATCTGCTGCTCGCCAATCTCCCCTATGTCGCCCGGAGCGAGCGGGCTGCATTGCCGCCGGAGGTGCGCGATTTCGAGCCCGAGCTCGCGCTCGATGGCGGTGCCGACGGGCTCGAGGCTCTGCGCCTGCTGATCCCGGATCTGCCCCGCCTGCTCCGGCCCTTGGGGCTTGCGGTGCTGGAGGTGGGCCGCGGCCAGGCGGGGGCGGTGGCGGGACTGCTGCGGGAAGCGGGGTTGGAGACGGTGGAGATCCGCCCGGATCTTGCCGGCATCCCGCGGGCGGTGGCGGCCAGGCGGCCCGAGCGGGTGCAGGCGCGGCCGCGGAGGGGGCGTTGAAGGCCGGTGGTTTGACCCAGAGGCGCGGCCTCGGCGGCGCACTGGTGCTTGTCGCCCTTCTCGCGCGCCTCGCGCTGTGGCCGCTCGCCACCCTGAGCTCCGGCGATTCCGCCACGCGCGTCCTGATCGCCTGGGCCTGGCTCGAGGAGCCGGCGGCGGTGCTGCCCGGCTTCTGGGGGCCGCTGCACTTCTACCTGATCGCCGCCGCCCTCGCGCTCTGGCCGGATACGCTGCGCGCGCCCGTGGCGCTCCAGATCCTCCTCACCTCGGCCGCCGGCGCCGCCCTGTTCGGCTTCATCCGCCGCGAGATGCCGATCCGTTCCGAGATCACCGCCTTTTTCGCAGCAGGCGCCTTCGCCCTTTCGCCCCTCTTCCTCTCGCGCAGCCTCGAGGCGCGATCCGAACCGCTCGCGGCCGCCTTACTCGCCTGCGCGCTCTGGGCCCTGGCCCGCGCCCGCGCAGGACCGGAGCGCCCGGCCTGGGCGGCCTGCGCAGGCCTTTTCGTGATGGCCGCCGGGCTGTTGCGCTTCGAGGTGTGGGCGCTCATCCCGCCGCTCGCGCTCGCGCTGTGGCGCAGGTGGCGGTCGCTCGGGCTGTTCCTCGCCCCAGCCCTCGTCCATCCGCTGCTGTGGCTTTCGGAAAACGCGCTCGAACAGGGCGATCCGCTCGGCCCGCTGCGCTTCGGCGCCCGCTTCGAGGGCGAGCTGAACGCGCGCGCCGCGCTGCCGCTCGCCGTGCTCGCCTTCGATGCGCTGCGGCTGGTCTCCTATGCGCTGCGCGGTCTCACGCTTCCCCTCGCGCTGCTCGTCGTCTTCGGGCTTTGGGTCACCTGGCGCCGGCGCCCTGAGGCGCTCGCATGGCTGGTCCCCGCTCTCATCCTCGCGATCCTGGAAGTCCAGGCGATCCTGGCCGGTGCGCTGATCCCCAAGCCGGGCTATGCCATCCTCTGGACGCTCTTCGCAGCTCCCTTCCTCGCCCCGGCCCTCGAGGCGCTCGCAGCACGCCTGCACATCCAACAAGCGCGGCTCGCCGGAGCGGTGCTCCTGGTCGCGGGCCTGGTGCAGGCGGCGGCGCTCGCGGGTGGGGGAAGTCCTTGGACCAGGCTCGCGAGCCTTGCGCCGGTGCCGCGCTTCGACGGCCAGGAGCAGATCACGGCGCTCGCCGCGCGCATTCCCGAGGCACCCGCCGCGGACGCGCGGGGCTGGATCCTCGATGCCATCGGCTCGCAGCCGCAGGGCTGGTTGATGCTGAGTTTGGATCTGCGCCTGCGCGACGTGTTCCGCGCGCCCGACACGGTGGTGGACACCTACGCCGCCGAGGAGCTCGAGGCCTTTGTCGCGCGAAGGCCCGAGGGATGGCTTCTGCTCCTGCCGGGATCGCGCTTTGCGGCGGCGCTGGGCTTTCGCCCCGAAGCCTCCTGCATGGCCGCGGGCGCACTAAGGCTCGCGGTGCGGCCGACCCTCACAGCCCCCTGGGGCCGCCCGCCGCTTCGCCCCGCCGCCGGATCCAGCCCGGCCCCCGCGGACCTCCACCTGCTCAGCTACCGCCGCGACGAGGGTTGCAGTCCGGGGAGCTGAACCAGGCCGCCGCGGCGATCAGCCCTCCGCCGCCTGGCGCGCCTGCTCCACGATCTGCTTCTGGAGCCGCTCCGGCACCTCCTGCAGATGGTCGAAGCTCCAGTCGAAAAAGCCGGTTCCCTGCGAGAGGGAGCGGAGGTTGACGATGAAATCGTGCATCTCGCCCTGGGGGATATGGGCCTTGATCTCGTCCCAGCCGGGCCAGCCCGGCTTGGCGTCGTAGCCCAGCACCTGACCCCGCTTCTGGGTCACAAGTTGCAGGGTCTTGGAGGTATAGGCGCTCGGCACCGAGATGGTGACGGCGAGGATGGGCTCGAGCAGCACCGGGCTGCAGCGCGGCAGACCGTCCTTGAGGGCGAGGCCGACCGCCAGCTTGAAGGACAGGTCGTTGCTGTCCACGGTGTGGTACTGGCCGTCGAAGAGGGTGATGCCGACGTCCACCACCGGAAAGCCCAGAGGTCCCTTCTTGAGGTATTCCCTGGCCCCCGCCTCCACCGCCGGGATGAACTGCTTGGGCACCGCACCGCCGACGATTTTGTTCTCGAAGGCGAAGCCGGCGCCGCGTTCGAGGGGCCGGATTTCGATCTTGACGTCGCCGAACTGGCCGTGGCCGCCGGTCTGTTTCTTGTGCCGGCCGTGCGCCTGGGTGCCCTTGCGGATGGTCTCCCGGTAGGGGGTGCGGGGCGGCGCCACCTCCACCTTGATGTGGTACTTGTTCAGGAGCCGCTCGAGGGCCACGCGCAGATGGAGCTCCCCCTGGCCCCAGAGCAGGGTCTGTTGGAGTTCGGCGTCGTGCTCGAGCTGCAGCGAGGGATCCTCGTCGATCAGTTTGGCGAGCGCGCTCGAAAGCTTCACTTCGTCGGCTCGGTTCTGGGGTCGGATGGCGAAGGCGAACATGGGTTTGGCCGGCTCGGCGGTGGGCACGGGCAGCTCGGGCGGCTCATCCCCGGTATGCAGGAGGGCGCCGGTCTTGGCCTCCTCCATGCGCGCGAGCAGCACGATGTCGCCGGCCTCGGCCGCTTCGATGGCCTCGCTCTGACCGCCGAAGGGGCGATGGATCCCTCCGACCCGCATGCCCGAGAGGGTCATGCCGTCCTCGATGCGGCCGCGCCAGATGCGCACCAGCGACAGCTTGCCGGCATGCGGCTGGTAGCTGTTCTTGAGCACCTGGGCGACCGGCGGGCCGTCGGTCTCGATGCCGAGGCGTTGGGCCCGTTCGTTGGGGTCCGGCGCCTCGCGGGCGATGGCGGCGAGCAGGCGGCGCACCCCCTTGTCCTGTTCGGCGACGCCAAGGAACACCGGCACCACCTGGTCCGCGCCCAAGGTCTTGCGCAGATCGGCGAGGATCTGCTCCTCGCTCGGCCGTTTGTCCTCGAGCAGCAGCTCGAGCAGATCGTCGTCGAAGTCGGCCAGCGTCTCGAGCATTTCGGTGCGGGCGGCCTGCTCCCGCTCCCGGTATTCCTCGGGAAGCGGGATCTCCTCGGCCGGCGCCCCCTCCCGGAAGGCGTAGGCCTTCTCGCTGACGAGATCGATGTAGCCGACCAGCTCGCTGCCGCGGCCGATGGCGTACTGGTGCGGAACCACCGGCCGGGCGCTCAGTTGGCGCAAGGAGTCGAGGAGGTCGCGATAGCGCACCTCGGAGCGGTCCATCTTGTTGAGGAAGACCAGGTGCGGGATTTCCTTGTCGTCCAGGTACTGGAGGAAGGGGGCGAGGGTGATCATGCGCTCGAGCGCCGGCTCCACCACCACCACGGCGAGATCCACGCCCACCACCGCCTGGCGCATCTCCTGCAGGAAGTCCACCGACCCCGGGCAGTCGAGGAGGTTGAAGCGCAGGTCGTGGGCGGTGAAGCTGGCGGCGGAGAGCTCGGTGCTCATGTGACGCGCCCGCGCCTCGGCGCTGGCGTCGCCCACCGTGTTGCCGTCGAGCACGCGCCCCTTGCGGCCGATGGCGCCGGCCACGTACAGCATGCTCTCCATCAAGGTGGTCTTGCCCGACCCGTTGGGTCCGACCAGCGCCACATTCCGGATGTCGTGCGCCCCCATCTCGCCTCCTTTGTGCGGGCGGGATCCGCCCCTGCCTTTTCGGTTCCGAGGCCTAGTTTGAAGCAGTGGCCGCGGATGGCAACCGTTGCCGGGCTATGGTGAATCCCCGTTGCATCCGCCGCCGGAATGGGGAAAACTGATGCTGGAGGCTCGCTTGGAGCCGCAGGCCGCGGGGCAGCGGGGCGGCGAGGAGGGGGCGATGCGGTGCGGGGACCTTGGCATCTATCTCGAGGCCTACCTCGAAGGCCGACTCGGCCGTAGCCGCGCTTTGGCCCTCAAACGCCATCTCGCCCACTGCCGCAGGTGCGCGGAATGCGTGCAGAGGCTGCGCGCCTTCGAACGCCAGATCACGGCCCGCCTGCCGGCGTTGCGGGGTGCGGTGCCGAGCTGGGCGGCGCTGGAAGTGGAGCCGGTGGGGAGCGACGTGCGGCCGGTGGTGCGCTCCATGCTGCCGCCCCCCTCCCATCTGTTGCGTCTGCCGGCACCGGTTCCGGAGCGGCGGACGCCACCGCCGCCCCGTCCCGTCGACCGGCGCCCGGGCCGGGTGCGGCGCTGGCGGCAGCTGGTCTCGCGCTTCCTCGGCCTGGTGGTGTTGGCGGCGGCGGCCGTGGCGGCCCTGCACTATACGGTCGGCTGGCTCGCTCTCGGGCTCGAAGGGCGCGGAGAGGAGACCGTGTCCGGAGCGGATGCCGGCTTCGGCGCGAGCTCGCTGGTGCCGGACGGGGTGCAACTGGCGGCCCCCGAGCTGCAGGCGGCACCGCAGGAGCTGCCGCTTCCCCAGCCCTGAAGCGACGCGCGAGCGGCCGTGGCGAACAGCGAAGGGGTTCAACGCGCCTTCCGGGCCGGCTTGTACGGCCACCCCTATCCCTATGCCAAGCATACCGGACTGGCTGAACCGCAGACCCCCTTCGCCCACGGCCCCAACGAACAGGCGATCCTCGCCACCCGGCGTCTGCCCGGGCTCGCGGATCCGGTGATCGCCTACGAAACCGGCAAACTGCTGCGCTATATCGCCCGGCTGTTCGACCGCGCCGGCGCTCCGGAAGCGGTGGGACGCCAGTTCCGGGACAATCTGCAGACCGCCATCCTCACCCACGCCATGCGGCGCAGCGGACGCGCCTGGCGGGTCGAGGACAGCGTGGAGATGTTTCTCGAGCTCTACCGCCGGGTGCTGGGCGAGGGGGAGGAGGAACTCGGCCGCTTGCGCAGCCGCCTGCTCGCGGAAGCGCGCCGCCACGGCTCCAGAGACCGGCCGGCAAGTTAGCCGCCGTCAGCGGAAGCGGGCGAGCGCCTGTTTGAGAGCCCGTGCACCCCGGTTGGCCACCTTGCCGGCGATGATCTCCTTTGGGGTCACCTTGCGGCCGTAGTACCGCTCGTTCCAGTCGTGCCTGGGGGCGATCACCGTGCCCTCGAAGGTCACCCCCGCAAACAACCCCATGTTGCGCGCGAAGATGTAGACGTCCTCGCCGAAGCGCAGGGTGGTGCCGGCACCCATGCGCGCACCGACCGGACCGAGCGCGCCGCTCACGGTGGCGCCGAGCTTGAAGTTGTTGTCGAGAATCTTCTGCACCGCCCCCTCGTTCATGAGGGTGAGCAGCAGCTCCGAGGTCTCGCCGCCGATCTGCAGGCCGATGCTGCCGCCCGCCAGGGTCACGAACACCGGATCGCTCCACGCACCGCTCTGCACGTCGCGCACGAGAAGCACCCCGACCCCGAACTGCGCCCCGAGGATGAACCCGCCCCGCACCAGCTGGGGCACGATCACCAGCCCGTAGGCGTTCTTGATGTAGAGGGGCAGGTCGGGAAAGGCCCGGGGATCCGCCAGCGCCTCCACCGTGATGCGGGCCCGATCGACGATCTGCTGCTGCTCGTTGGCCCGGGCGACGGCCGACGAGGCGAGTAGGGCGATGACGACGACAAGCACGCGCGCAAGCTGCGCCTGCATGATCCTGCTCCTCGGCCCGGCCCAACCTAGCCGACAGGAGGGTCCGGTCAAGCATCGCGTGCCGGTTTGGCAGGACGGTCGGCGATGCGGCAAAGGGTCCATCGGCGGACGTCTTTCGGGGTGGTCGGTTGCGGCTGCAGAGCAGCTGTGTTAAGAGGCCCGCGCCTTTCGCGGCGGGGCGCGCCGCACGGGCGGGGTGCGTGCGCGCCGTCGGCATCTTCGGAGACAGGGTGTTGGCGACGGTCCAAGGCACGGCTTCGGGGTTGGCCGCGCGCTATGCGACGGCGTTGTTCGCGCTCGCCGAGGAGGCCGGGGTGCTCGAGCGGGTGGGCGAGGATCTCGCCCGGGCGGATGCGGCGATCGCCGGCACCGCGGCGCTGAGGCGGATCTTGCGCGATCCCACGGTATCCCGGGGTGCGTTGGTGGAGCTCATGGGGGAGCTCGCCCGCGGCATGGGCCTGCACGAGCTGGTGGCCAAGTTCCTCGGGCTGCTCGCCCAGAAGCGGCGGCTGTTCGCGCTTCCTTGGATCCGGGAGCGGTTCGAGGCCATGTTGATGGCGCATCGGGGCGAGAGCCGGGCCGAGGTGGTGACGGCGCTGCCGCTCGAGGAGGGACAGCTGCGGCGGCTTCAGGAGGCGATCGAACGACATGCCGGGCGTCGGGTGCGTCTCGATGTGCGGGTGGATCCGGAGCTGTTGGGCGGGCTCGTGGTGCAGATCGGCTCCCGGCGCATCGATGCGTCGCTCAGGACCAAGCTGCGCAATCTCGAGCTGGCGATGAGAGGGGTGGGGTGATGGACATCGGCGCCGCCGAAATCTCGGAGATCCTGAAGGAGCAGATCGCCCGCTTCGGCACCGAGGCGGAGATGGCCGAGGTGGGACGGGTGCTGTCGGTGGGCGACGGCATCGCCCGGGTCTACGGCCTCGACGAGGTCCAGGCCGGGGAGATGGTGGAGTTCGAGGACGGCACCCGGGGCATGGCCCTCAATCTCGAGACCGACAACGTCGGCGTGGTGATCTTCGGCGACGATCGCAACATCCACGAGGGCTCGCTGGTCAAGCGCACCCGGGCGATCGTGGACGTGCCGGTGGGCAAGGAGCTGCTCGGGCGGGTGGTGGACGCGCTGGGCAATCCCATCGACGGCAAGGGCCCGATCGAGGCCAAGGAGCGCCGGCGGGTGGACGTCAAGGCGCCGGGCATCGTGCCGCGGCGTTCGGTGCACGAGCCCATGGCGACCGGCCTCAAGGCGATCGACGCCCTCATCCCGATCGGACGGGGCCAGCGCGAGCTCATCATCGGCGACCGCCAGACCGGCAAGACGGCGATCGCCATCGACACCTTCATCAATCAGAAGCGCATCAACGAACTCGCCGGCGGGGACGAGAGCAAGCGGCTCTATTGCATCTACGTGGCGGTGGGGCAGAAGCGCTCGACGGTGGCCAAGATCGTCAAGACGCTCCAGGACCACGGCGCCATGGATTATTCCATCGTGGTGGCGGCCACCGCCAGCGATCCGGCGCCGCTCCAGTTCCTCGCCCCCTATGCCGGCTGCGCCATGGGCGAGTATTTCCGCGACAACGGCATGCACGCGGTGATCGTCTACGACGATCTGTCCAAACAGGCGGTCGCCTACCGTCAGGTGTCGCTGCTGCTGCGCCGGCCGCCGGGGCGCGAGGCCTATCCCGGGGACATCTTCTATCTCCACTCCCGGCTGCTCGAGCGGGCGGCCAAGCTCAACGAGCAGAACGGCTCGGGTTCGCTCACCGCGCTGCCGATCGTGGAGACCCAGGCGAACGACGTCTCCGCCTACATTCCCACCAACGTCATCTCGATTACCGACGGCCAGATCTTCCTCGAGACCGATCTCTTCTATCAGGGTATTCGGCCGGCGCTCAACGTGGGCATCTCGGTCTCGCGGGTGGGCTCGGCGGCCCAGATCAAGGCCATGAAGAAGGTCGCCGGGCGCATCAAGCTGGAGCTCGCCCAATACCGGGAGATGGCCGCCTTCGCCCAGTTCGCCCAGGACCTCGACGCCGCCACCCAGCGCCTGCTCAACCGGGGCGCCCGGCTCACCGAGCTGCTCAAACAGGACCAGTACCAGCCCATGCCGCTCGAGGAACAGGTGTGCGTCATCTACGCCGGGGTGAACGGCTATCTCGATCCCATCCCGGTCTCCGAGGTGACCCGCTTCGAGCGGGAGTTCCTGGACGAGCTTCGGGAGAAGGGGCGGGACATCCTCGATGCCATCCGCACGAGCGGCGATCTCTCCGAGGAGACGGAGGCCAAGCTCAAGGCTCTGCTCGACCGGTTCGCCAAGACCTTCGCCTGAGGCTCCCGCATGCCCAGCCTCAAGGACCTCAGAAACCGCATCAACAGCGTCAAGCAGACGCGCAAGATCACGAGCGCCATGAAGCTCGTGGCGGCCTCCAAGCTCAGGCGCGCCCAGGAGCGGGCGGAGCAGGCGCGGCCCTTCGCCGAGCGCATGGCGACCATGCTCGCCCATCTCGCCGCCGGCGTGCGCGGGCTGCCCGACGCCCCGCCCTTGCTCGCGGGAACCGGGCGCGAGGAGGTGCATCTGCTGGTGGTGGCGACCGCCGACCGCGGTCTGTGCGGCGGCTTCAACAGTTCCATCGTGCGGGCGGCGCGACGCCAGATCCGGGAGCTCCGGGAGGCCGGCAAGAGCGTCAAGCTGGTGTGTGTCGGCCGCAAGGCCCGGGACCTGCTGCGGCGCGAGTATGAGGAGCTGATCGTCGATTTCATCGACGGGGTGGCGGGCAAGCGTCAGATCGCATTCGCCGACGCCCAGGCCATCGCCGAACGGTTGATCGCCCGCTTCGAGGCCGGCGAATTCGACGTCTGCTCGGTGGTCTACAACCGCTTCAAGTCGGTGCTGGTGCAGATCCCCACCGTGCGCCGGCTGATCCCGGTGGAGGCGCCGGCGGAGGCGGAGGCGGAGGAATCGGGCGAGGCCAAGGCGCTCTACGAGTTCGAGCCCGAGGAGGCCGTCATTCTCGAGGCGCTGTTGCCGCGCAACCTGGCCGTCCAGATCTACGGGGTGTTGCTCGAGAACGCAGCCGGGGAGCAGGGCGCGCGGATGACCGCGATGGACAACGCCACCCGCAACGCCGGGGAGATGATCGACAAGCTCACCCTCCACTACAACCGCACCCGGCAGGCGATGATCACCAAGGAGCTGATCGAGATCGTCTCCGGAGCCGAAGCGCTCTGAAGCCGCCAGTCGAGACGGAGAGTCGAGGATGCCGCGAGCCAACAGGAAGCCCAACCGTCCGAGCCGCGAGAACGTCGCCGTCGGCCGCGTGCTGCAGGTGATGGGGCCGGTGGTGGACGTACAGTTCGAGAGCGGTCATCTGCCGCCGATCCTCAACGCGCTCGAGACCGACAACAACGGCCAGCGTCTGGTGCTGGAGGTGGCCCAGCATCTGGGCGAGCACACCGTGCGCACGGTGGCCATGGACACCACCGACGGGCTGGTGCGCGGCCAGGAGGTGGTGGACACGGGCGGGCCGATCACGGTGCCGGTGGGGCGCGAGGTTTTGGGGCGGATCATGAACGTGGTCGGGGAACCGCAGGACGAGCGGGGCCCGATTCCGGCCAAGACCACCGCACCCATCCACCAGCCCGCCCCCTCCTTCGTCGACCAGGCCACCGAGGAGGAGATGCTGGTCACCGGCATCAAGGTGATCGACCTCCTCACCCCCTACCTCAAGGGCGGCAAGATCGGCCTGTTCGGCGGCGCCGGCGTGGGCAAGACGGTGCTCATCATGGAGCTCATCAACAACATCGCCAAGGCCCACGGCGGCGTGTCGGTGTTCTCGGGGGTGGGCGAGCGCACCCGCGAGGGCAACGACCTCTACCACGAGATGATCGAATCCAAGGTCATCGACCTCGAGCATCCCGAGAACTCGAAGGTGGCGCTCATCTACGGGCAGATGAACGAGCCGCCGGGTGCCCGCGCCCGGGTCGGTCTCACCGGTCTCACGGTGGCGGAGTACTTCCGCGACCAGGAAGGTCAGGACGTGCTGCTGTTCATCGACAACATCTTCCGCTTCACCCAGGCCGGCTCCGAGGTCTCGGCGCTGTTGGGCCGCATCCCCTCGGCGGTGGGCTACCAGCCGACCCTGGCCACCGACATGGCGGCGCTGCAGGAGCGCATCACCTCCACCCGCAAGGGCTCCATCACCTCGGTGCAGGCCGTCTACGTGCCCGCCGACGACCTCACCGATCCAGCGCCCGCCACCACCTTCGCCCATCTCGACGCCACCACCGTGCTCTCGCGCCAGATCGCCGAGCTGGGCATCTATCCGGCGGTGGACCCGCTCGATTCCACCTCCCGCATCCTCGATCCCCGCATCGTCGGCGAGGAGCACTACGGCGTCGCCCGGCGGGTGCAGGAGATCCTGCAACGCTACAAGGCGCTGCAGGACATCATCGCGATTCTCGGCATGGAGGAGCTGTCGGAGGAGGACAAACTCATCGTCGCCCGCGCCCGCAAGCTGCAGCGCTTTCTCTCCCAGCCCTTCCACGTCGCCGAGGTGTTCACCGGCGTGCCCGGCAAGTTCGTGCCGGTGGAGGAGACCATCCGCGGCTTCAAGGGCATCTGCGAGGGCGAGTACGACGATCTGCCGGAGGCCGCCTTCTACATGGTGGGCTCCATCGACGAGGCGGTGGAGAAGGCGAAGCGGCTCGCCGCCGAGATGGCGTGAGCGGGGGCGGGGCGATGGCGGAGAAGCTCGCCTTCGAGCTGGTCTCGCCGGAGCGGGTGCTGGCGAGCGGGGAGGCGGAGATGGTGGTGGTGCCCGGATCCGAGGGCGATTTCGGGGTGCTGCCGCTGCACGCACCCACCCTCTCGCTGCTGCGGCCGGGTGTGATCCGGATCTACGAGGGAGACCGCGTCCAGGAACGCATCTTCGTGGCGGGAGGCTTCGCCGAGGTGCGGCCGGAGGGATTGATCGTGCTCGCCGAGGAGGCGGAGCCGGTCGCGCGCATCGACCGGGAGGAGGCTCTGGCCCGGGTGCGCGATCTCGAGGAGGATCTCGCCGAGGCGAAGGACGAGGAGGAGCGGGCCCGGATCGAACGCCGGCTCGAGGTCGCCCGCGCCCGCGCCGAGGCCCCGGATTCGCCGTCCTGAGGGCGAGCAGCCGCGTTCCGCGGCCCGCCGACGCGCAAGCTTCGCGCCCGGACCCGCCGGAAG
>JALSGW010000306.1 GCA_026982585.1 Alphaproteobacteria bacterium
GCTGCACCCGCCGCCACAGCTCGCCGAGCGGCCGTTCCGGGCGGGCGCCCCACTGGGCGAGGATCTCGCTCGCACACAGGCTCGCAAGCCGGCCGCAGGCACCGAGATCGCAGCCGGCCGCATAAGCGCGCAGGAATCCCGCCGCATAAAGGTCGCCGGCACCGGTGGTGTCGACCAGCGCCCTAGGCGGTTCGGGATCGATGATGTGCACCTCGTCCCGGGCGAGCACCACCGAGCCCCTGGCACCGCGGGTGAGCACCGCCGTCGCCACCTCCCGGCGCACCTGTTGCACCGCATCGTCGAACCGATGCACCTGGTAGAGGCTCGTGATCTCCGCCTCGTTGGCGAACAGCAGGTCCACTTCGTCCCGGACAAGCGTGCGCAATTCCTCCCGCCAGCGGTCCACACACAGCGGATCGGACAAGGTCAGCGCCACCTCGCCCCCGCTCCGGTGCGCCAGGCGGGCGGCGCGCAGACACGCCTGTTTGGCGGCGGGCTGGTCCCAGAGATAGCCCTCGAGATAGACCACCCCTGCCCGTTCTACGAGGTGCGACGGTATGTCCTCCGGACCGAGCTCGGCGGCGGCGCCGAGAAAGGTGGCCATGGTGCGCTGGGCATCCGGGGTCACGAAGACGAGGCAACGGCCGGTGGGAAGGCCGCCGTCGCGCGCGGGCGAGTCGAACATCACGCCGGCCGCACGGATGTCGTGGGCGAACACCCGGCCGAGCTCATCGGCGGCCACGCGGCCCACGAACGCCGCCCGGCCGCCGAGGGAGGCGAGGGCCGCCATGCTGTTGGCACAGGAGCCGCCGGAGACCTCGTGGGCCGGTCCCATGCGGGCATAAAGCCGCTCCACCTCGCTGCGATCGACAAGCCGCATGGTGCCCTTGACCAGTCCGAGTTCGGCGAGCAGCGCCTCCTCGGCGTGCGCCACCACGTCGACGATGGCGTTGCCGATCCCGAGGACGTCGATATCCCCCCGTCTCTGAGGTGCGTCGGACATCGCCCGCGGTCTCTCCTCGACCCCGAAGACCGCCGCCACTCTAGCGGCCGCCCTTTCTCGGACAAGATCCCCTCAGACGAGGCGGAGCGCCGCCCGACCCAGGGCCTCCACCCACACGGCGAACCGGCCCGGCCGTTCCACCCATTGCACCGGCGTGACGGTGCCGAGGCTGACCAGCTGCCCTTCCGGGATCCGCCAGCCGAGGGCGGCCAGCCGGTCGGCGAGCCAGGCCAGCGCCTGCAGGGGATGGCCCAGCAACGCATCGGCCCGGCCTTCCGCCACCAGGCGACCGTTCACCCAGGTGCGCACCAGAAGCCGGCCGAGCTGTGCGCTCGGCACCGGAGGCCGTTCGGGACCGAGCACCAATCCGGCGTTGAAGGCGTTGTCGGCGACAATGGTCGGCGCACCGGTTTGCCGGAAATCCCGGTAGCGGTCCTCGACGAGTTCCACCGCCGCCATCATGCCGGCCACCACCCCCTCCATCTCCTCCGGCCGGTGGGGGCCTGCGTGAAGCGGAAGCGGACGACCGAGGCGCACGGCGATCTCGGATTCAAGGCCCAGGCGCCGATAGCGGGAGAGCTCCGCCCGTCCCCGTCCGCGCTGGAGGTGTGCCCTGAACACGCATCCGAACACCGGCTCCGGCGCGCCGATGTAGTGGCGCATGGCGGCGGTG
>JALSGW010000307.1 GCA_026982585.1 Alphaproteobacteria bacterium
GCAGGCTGTTCGCGACGTGGCTGCGGCTTTTGCCCACCATGCGGGCGATATCCTCCTGGCGGCGGCCGAATTCCTCCACCAGGCGGCGGTAGGCCCGCGCCTCCTCGAGAGGATGCAGTTCCTCCCGCTGGAGGTTCTCCACCAGCGCCACCTCGAGCACCTCGCGGTCCTCGAGCGTCCGCACCACCACCGGCAGTTCGCTCAGCCCCGCGCGCTGGGCGGCGCGCCAGCGGCGCTCCCCGGCCACGATCTCATATCCGCTCGCGAGCGCCCGCGCGGGCCGCACCAACAGCGGCTGCAGCACGCCGTGTTCGCGGATGGAGGCGGCCAGCGCCTCGATCTCCGCCTCGTCAAAGCGCCGCCGCGGCTGCAGCGGCGACGGCTCCAGGTAGGAGATCGGCACCTGCTGGACGGGTCCCTCCGGGGCAGCTTCGGAGGGCGCCTCGCCGAGCAGGGCCGAAAGCCCCATGCCCAGCCCGCGCCGCGTACTGCGGCCCATCAGGCGGCGCTCCGCTCGCGGCGCAGCATCTCCCCGGCAAGGCGCATGTAGGCCTCCGCGCCGCTCGAACGGTGGTCGTAGAGCAGCACCGGTTTGCCGTGGGAGGGGGCTTCGGACACCCGCACGTTGCGGGGGATCACCGTCTCGTACACCCGTGCCCCGAGGAACCGCCGCACGTCGTTGGCCACCTGCTGGGAGAGGCTGTTGCGGCGGTCGAACATGGTCAGCACCACGCCCTGCACCTCCAGCATGGGGTTGTAGTTGTGCCGCACCCGCTCGATGGTGCGGAGCAGGAGCCCGAGCCCTTCGAGGGCGTAGAACTCGCACTGCAGCGGCACCAGCACCGCATGCGCCGCCACCAGCGCGTTGACGGTGAGCAGCCCCAGGGAGGGCGGACAGTCGATGAAGATATAGTGGTACGGTTCGCGCAGGCCCCGCAAGGCCTCGCGCAGCCGCCACACCCGGCCCGCCTCCCCGGCAAGCTCCATCTCCACGCCGGACAGATCCACCGTGGCCGGCACCAGCTCCAGTCCGGGAACCGCGACCGGGAGCCGCACCTCGGCCAGGCTCAGCCGGCCGGTGAGCACGTCGTAGCTGGTGCGGACCCGCGCCTGGAGCGGACAGCCGAGGCCGGTGCTGGCGTTGCCTTGGGGATCGAGGTCGATCACCAGCACCCGTTTGCCCACCGCGGCGAAGGCGGTGGCGAGGTTGATGGCGGTGGTGGTCTTGCCGACCCCGCCCTTCTGGTTGGCGACCGCCAGCACGCGGCCCTTGTGCGGGGGTTCACGGGGCTCCGGCATGGGTGGGTTCGAGGTCCCGTACGATCAGGATCCGGCCTTGGGCTGAGGACAGGCTTTCGCGAAGCTCCGCCCGCATTCTCCAATGTTCCCGGGCCCGGGTCAATTCGTCCCGGACCGAAGCCCCCTTGAGGAACAGGCCCACCGTGCCGGGTCCGAAAAACCGGTGCGCATATCCGAGCAGCTCCGGGAGCGGGGCGAGCGCCCGGGCCACCACCGCATCGGCCGAGAAGGGCGCAAGCGCCTCGATGCGCCGGGCGTGCACCGTGACATTCCAAGCGCCCGTGATGCGGGCCGCCTCCCTCAGGAACGCCGCCTTGCGCTGGTCCGCCTCCACCAGATGGACCTCGACCTCCCGCAGAATCGCCAGCACCAGACCGGGAAAGCCGGCACCGGAGCCGAGGTCCACCACCCGCCCGACGCCCGGGGGGAGATGGCGGAGCAGCTGGCCGCAGTCGAGATAGTGGCGTCGCCAGGGATCCCTGAGGGTGCTCGATGCCACCAGGTTGATGCGGCGTTGCCAGCGGCTCAGCAGGTGGAGATGGGCCCGGAGCCGATCCAGGCGCTCTTCGTCCACACCCAGCAGGCGTGCGAAGGCCGAGGGCTCGAGCGGCGCCTCACGCGGCCCTTCGGACATAGCGGTAGAGCAGCACCAGGGCCGCGGGCGTCACGCCGGGAACCCGGGCCGCCGCTCCCAGCGAGGCGGGCCGGCTGCGTTCGAGTGCCGCCCGCACCTCGCTCGACAGCCCCGGAATGGACCGGTAGTCCAGGTCCGGCGGCAGCAACAGCGCCTCCTCCCGGCGAAAGGCGGCGATCTCCCGCAGCTGGCGGTCCAGATAGTGGCGGTACTTGGCCTCCACCTCCACCTGTTCGGCCGCATCCGGGCCGAAGGCGGCGAGCTCCGGCCAGGCCCGCGCAAGCTCCCGGAAGGGGATGTCGGGATGGGCGAGCAGCTCGAGGGCGCTGCGCCGTCGCCCGTCCCGCTGCACCCTGAAGCCGAGCCGGGCCGCCTCGCTCGGGGTCAGCGAGAGTTCCCGAAGTCTTGCCTCGAGCGCCTCGATGCGCCGGCGCTTGTCCCGCACCCGGGCGAGGCGAGCGCCTCCGACGAGCCCCAAGGCCGCTCCCTTCTCGGTGAGGCGGAGATCGGCGTTGTCGGCCCGCAGCAAGAGCCGGTATTCGGCCCGGCTCGTGAACATGCGGTAGGGCTCGACCACGCCCTTGGTGGTGAGATCGTCGATCAGCACCCCGATGTAGGCGTCGCCGCGGTCGAGCACGAAACGCCTGTCGGTGCGCGAAGCCGCGAGCGCGGCGTTGGCGCCCGCCACGAGCCCCTGGGCGGCCGCCTCCTCGTAGCCGGTGGTGCCGTTGATCTGGCCGGCCAGGAACAGGCCGGGCAGCCGTTTGAGCTCCAAAGCCGGGGTGAGCTCGCGCGGATCCACAAAGTCGTATTCGATGGCGTAGCCGGGCCTGAGCATGCGCACCCGCTCGAGCCCCGGAATCATGCGCAGCATGCGGAGCTGGACCTCGGCGGGCAGCGAGGTGGAGATGCCGTTGGGATAGAGGGTGAGGTCCTCGTAGCCTTCCGGTTCGAGGAAGATCTGGTGGCGGCTGCGGTCGGCGAAGCGCACCACCTTGTCCTCGATGCTCGGGCAGAAGCGCACGCCGGTCGCCCGGATGCCGCCGCTGTACATCGGCGCCTCGTGGAGGTGGCGGCGGATGAGCTCGTGCACGCCGGGATGGGTCCAGGTGATCCAGCAGTCCAGCTGGGGCTGGCGGATGCGGTCGGTGAGGAAGGAAAAGGGCGGCGGCGGCTGGTCGCCGGGCTGGCGCTCGAGGCCGAGGAGGTCCACCGTCCGTCCGTCCAGCCGCGGCGGCGTGCCGGTCTTGAGGCGACCCATGGCCAGCCCCAGACCGTAGAGAAAGCGGGCGAGCTGCTCCGCCGGCCGCTCCCCCATGCGCCCGGCCGGCCAGCGTTGCCGTCCCAGGTGGATGGTGCCGCGCAGAAAGGTGCCGGTGGTGAGCACCACCGCCCCGGCCCGCAGCTCCCTGCCGCAGGCAAGCCGCACGCCCGCCGCCCGGCCGTGCCGCTGCAGGAGCGCCACCACCTCCCCTTCCGCCACCTCGAGGCCCGGCAGATCGGCGAGCAGCTCGCGCACCGCGGCCGCATAGCGGCGCCGGTCCGCCTGCGCACGCGGTGCGCGCACCGCAGCACCCTTGCTCCGGTTGAGGATGCGGAACTGGATGCCGGCCCGGTCGATGGCCCGGCCCATGAGGCCGTCGAGGGCATCGATCTCGCGCACCAGATGGCCTCGGCCGAGCCCGCCGATGGCCGGATTGCAGGACATGGCGCCGATGGTGGCGCGGTCGTGGGTGACAAGCAGGGTGCGGGCCCCCATGCGCGCCGCCGCCGCGGCCGCTTCCGCACCGGCGTGGCCACCGCCCACCACCACCACGTCGAAGCCCGCGAAGTCCGTCATCACGCGCTCTCGCCCGACTTCCCATCCGGTCGCCGAAGCTGGGATGCCAGAGCGTCGGGCTCAAGGGCGGGCAGCCCGCACACGCGACCCCGGCACACAGAGGCAAAAGCCCGCGCCGCCGCAGCCGCACGAGCGTCCGCCGGCCCGCGATGCACCAGCACCGAATCGAAGGGCGCCTCGCTCGCCGCGGTCCGCCACAGCTCCCGATAGGCCACGGAATCCCGCGCTCCCACCAGCACCACCGACACCCCGCCCTCGATCGCCGCCAGCACGCGCAACAGCGAGGCGTGGCCGAACGGGTCCTCCAAGGCCCCGCCCGCAAAGCGTCCGAGCAGCCGCTCGGCCCGCTCGCGCCAGATCGGATCGTCGAGGGCGAGGTGGAGCGCGAACATCGCTTCGGCGAAGGTGGCGATGGGGGAGGGTGTGGGACCGTCGCGGGCGGTGCGCAGCCGCACCGGCGGTGCGGCGGAATCGCCCGGGTCCAGGAACAGGCCGCCCGCACCGTCCGCGAAGTCACAAAGCGCCCGCTCCGCCCACGCCCTGGCCTGCTTGAGGTAGGCCTCCTCGCCGGTCGCGGCATGGAGGGCGAGTGCGGCCCGGGTCATCTGCGCGTAGTCGTCGAGGAAGGCCAGCTCCAGCCGCTGTCCCCGGCACCAGCTGTGGTAGAGGCGATCGCCCGCGCCGAGATGACGCACCAGCCGCTCGAACACGCGGGCGGCGAGCGCGATCCAGTCCCGGCGTTGGAGCCGCAGGCCCGCCCGGGCCAGGGCGGCGATGGCGAGTCCGTTCCAATCCGCGAGCACCTTGTCGTCGCGGGCGGGGCGGGGGCGCCGGTCGCGGGCCTGAAGCAGGCGATGGCGCAGCGCGGCGAGCCGTTCCTCCTCCTCCGGCTCGAGCAGCCCGTCCTGGTTGCGGTGGAGGATGTTGCGGCCCTCGAACTGGCCCTCCGCGGTCACCCCGTAGACGGATCGGAACCACGCCGCCTGATCGCCGAGCAGGGAGTCGATCTCTTCCGCACTCCAGAGATAAAAGGCGCCTTCCCGGCCCTCGCTGTCGGCGTCGAGACTGGCGCAGAACCCCGCCTCGCCGTCCATCTCCCGCACGAGCCAGCCCACCGTCTCCTCCGCCCGGGTGCGGAACAGCGGATCACCGCTGACGCGGAAGGCCTCGGCCAGCAACTCCAGCAGCAGGGCATTGTCGTAGAGCATTTTCTCGAAGTGCGGCACCAGCCAGCGGGCGTCCACCGCATAGCGGCAGAAGCCGCCGCCGAGATGGTCGTAGATGCCGCCCTGGCACATGCGCCGCAGGGTGAGCAGGAGCCGCGCGAGGAGCTTCTGGTCGCGCCGCCGCTCGGCCTGCTGCCAGAGCAGGAACAGCGCCGGTGCTTGGGGAAACTTGGGCGCACCGCCGATGCCGCCGTGGACCGGATCCATGTGCTCCCGAATGGCCTCCACGACCCGGGCGATGAAGGCGTCGTCGAGACTGCCCTCGCGCGGCCGGTTGAACCGCTGCAGCGCGTCCATGAGCGCCTTGCGGTTGGCTTCGATGCCCTCCGATCGCTGGCGCCACAGTTCGGCGATGCGGATCAGCACCTGCTTGAAGCCCGGGCGGCCGAAGCGGGGCTCGGGCGGGAAGTAGGTGCCGCCCCAGAACGGTTCCCCTTTGGGAGTGAGGAACATGGTGAGCGGCCAGCCGCCCGGCTCGCCGAGCAGCTGCAACGCCGCCTGATAGACCGCGTCCACGTCGGGCCGTTCCTCGCGGTCGACCTTGACCGGCACGAAGTTGCGGTTGAGCAGCTCCGCCACCTCGGGATCGTCGAAGCTCTCGTGGGCCATCACGTGGCACCAGTGGCAGGCGGCATAGCCCACCGACAACAGGATCGGCACACGGCGGCGCTCCGCCTCGCGGAACGCCTCCTCGCCCCACTCCCACCAGTCCACCGGATTGTCCTGGTGCTGGCGCAGGTAGGGGCTCGCAGCGGCGGCAAGCCGATTCGGCATGGCTCGGGCCCGGTGTTCGGTTCACGCATCCCCGGTCTATATTGGCATGCGGCTCCTTCGAAGACAGGATCGACCATGAAAATCCACATCGAGATCGACTGCACGCCCGAGGAGGTGCGCGCCTTTTTCGGTCTGCCCGACCTCCAGCCCGTCTACGATGAACTCCTGCCGGTGGTCCAGGAACGGTTGGCGGAGGCGCTCCGCTCGATGGACACCCGCACCCTGGTGGAACAGTGGCTGCCGCTCACCACGCGCGGGATCGAACAGTGGCAGCGCTTCTGGACCCAGCTCGCCGCCGCCGCCATGCGGGGCGAAGGCGCATCCGGCAAACCGGGCGCGGGAGGTCGGGGAGGAGGCGCGCGCAAGGAGTAGCGCCCGCGATGGCCGCAACCATCTACGCGCCGGCCACGGCCGTGGGGCGTGCGGCCATCGGCGTGATCCGGATCTCCGGCCCCGAGGCGCCGGATGTGTTCCGCGCGCTGTGTCCCGGCCGGACGCTGCCGGCTCCGCGCCGGGCCACCCTGTGCCGCCTTTATGATCCCGCGGACGGGGAGCTGCTCGATGTGGCGGTGGTGATCCGCTTCGCCGCGCCGCAGAGCTACACCGGCGAGGAGATGCTGGAGATCCACCATCACGGCGGGCTTGCCGTCAGCCAGGCGCTCTTGGACGCGCTGGGCCGCCTGCCCGGTCTCAGGCTGGCCGAGCCCGGCGAATTCACCAAGCGCGCCTTTCTCGCGGGCAAGCTGGACCTCACCGAGGCGGAGGCGGTGGCGGATCTGGTGGCGGCCACCACCCGGGCGCAGGCGCGCTTGGCCCTTTCCCAGCTCGACGGCGCCCTCGGGCGTCTGTGCCGGCGATGGCGGGAGCAGATCATTGCGGCTTTGTCCCGGATCGAGGCCGAGATCGACTTCGGGGCCGAAGAGGGGGACGTGCCGGAGGACATGCGCCGGGAGGTTTTGGCCTTGGCCGCGGAGCTCCGGCAATCCATCGCCTCCCACCTCGCCGACCAGCGACGCGGCGAGCGGCTCAGGGCCGGCGTCACGGTGGCGATCGTGGGCCCGCCCAACGTGGGCAAATCGAGCCTTCTCAACCGGCTGGCCCGGCGCGAGGTGGCCATCGTCACCCCCATCCCCGGCACCACCCGCGATCCCCTCGAGGTGGCGCTGGACCTGGACGGGCTGCCGGTGGTCCTGGTGGATACCGCCGGGCTGCGGGAGAGCCCGGATCCCGTCGAGGCGGAAGGGGTGCGCCGGGCGCGCGAGCGCGCCGAGCGTGCGGATCTGCGTCTTCACCTGCTCGATCCCTTCATCCCCGCAAGCGCGTGGCCCGAGGAGGATCCCTGCGGTCTTCTGGTGGTCAACAAGGTGGACCTGGCGCCGCCGCCTGCGAGCCCGCGCCCGTTTCTCGCCATCTCCTGCCGCACCGGTGCCGGGCTCGCGCAGCTCGAGGCGCGGTTGCGGGAGCGGGCCGCGGAGCTCGTGGGCAGCGGTGATGTGGCGGTGATCACCCGGGCCCGTCACAGGGAGGCCCTCAGCGAAGCGCTGGACGCGCTCGCCCGGGTGGCGGCCGACGGCGAGAGCTGTGAACTCGCCTTGCTGGCCGAAGAGCTGCGCATCGCCGCCCGGGCGCTCGGCCGGGTGGTGGGGGAGATCGGAGTGGAGGACCTGCTCGACCGCATTTTCGCCGAATTCTGCATCGGCAAGTGAAGTGAGAGGCGAGGGATGAACACCGGCGCGCCACCGAAACGGCCTCTCCTGGACGCGGACCGCCCTTCGGGCCGGTGCGGGCCGTGCGTATCCCGGCGGACCGCGCTCGGTGCGCTTGCGGCGGGAGCTGCGGCACTGGTGGCACCCGGCCGATGGGGCCTGCGGGCAGCCCCGGTGCGCAGCTACGAGCTCGTGGCCGAGCCTGCACGCCGATCCCTGCTGGGCGCGCGGCCACAATGGTGGCTCTACAACCGCAGCCTTCCGGGACCGGTGATCGAGGCCCGGGAGGGGGAGGTGGTGCGCATCGCCTTCACCAACCGTCTGCCCGAGCCGACCAACCTCCACTTCCACGGCCTCCACATCCCGCCGCAAGGCCGGGCCGACAACATCTATCTCGACATCCCGCCCGGCGGCCGTTTCCTCTACGAGTTCCAGCTTCCGCCGGGGAGCGCTGGGCTCTACTGGTACCATCCCCATCGCCACCGCCTGGTGGCACGGCAGATGTGGCGCGGTCTCGCCGGCGCCCTGGTGGTCCGCGGACCGGAGGACGCCTTCCCGGCCCTCGCCGCCTTCGAGGAACGGATCGTGCTCTTGCGCGACGTGGCGCTTCCGGAGGGCGAGTTGTCTCCCCATGGGGTGCGGGACTGGCACAAGGGCAAGGAGGGGGACTGGGTGGTGGCGAACGGTGGCATCGAACCGGTGTTCCCCGTCGCCCGGGGCGGCGTGCGGCTGCGGCTCGTCAACGCCAGCAACGCCCGGCCGTTGCATCTGGCGCGGGGGGACGGACGACCGCTCGCGGTGGCGGCTGTGGACGGGCGGCTGCTGCCGCGCCCGCGGATGGTTGCGAGCTATCTGCTGCCGCCCGCGGGGCGCGTGGATCTCCTGGTTCCGCTCGGACGCGAGGAGGAGGTGCCGTTGGTGGCCCTGCGCTACAACCGCGGGGTGCCCGCGCCGCGGCTTCGGAACCGCTTTCTCCTGGGCCTTCGGGGCGAGGGCTCAGGGCCGCCGCTTCCTCTGCCCGACCGGCTTCCGGCCCCGCCGCCGCCTCCCGCGCCCGAGCGGGCGCCCGAACGGCTCGCGCTTTCGATGTTCTTCATCAACGGTCGCAGCTACCGCCGCGAGCGGGTGGATGTCCGCCGCCGGCTCGGGGAGGTGCAGCTGTGGCGGGTGGAGAACGTCGGCAGCATGGACCATCCCTTCCACCTCCACACCTGGCCCTTCTATGTGCTGGGCAGCAACCGGCGGCCGGCCCCGGTGGCGGGCTGGGCCGACACCGTGAACCTGCGGCCGGGCGAAGTGTTGGAGCTGCTCGTTCCCTTTGTCGGTTATACGGGCCGCACCGTCTTCCACTGCCATGTGGTGGAGCACGCCGACCGCGGCATGATGGGAACGGTGGAGGTGGTGGAGGGCTGATGGGGCCTTCGGGCCTCGCCTTGGGGACGCACCCGGTGTTTGAAGGGCGACGGCCGGCGTGGCCCGCCTCGCGCGTCAACGCCCGCATTTGGCCGAAGCGAACCCGTCCTCCCCGGGCGGCAGCAGGCCTTGCTGCTGCATCTTGAGGATCAGGCGGCCGCGCACCTCGAGCACGTTGGCAAGCGGACGCTTGCGCGCCTCCCGCACCTCCTCGGCGGTGAAGGGAACGAAGTCGGGTGCCAGCTGCTCGGCGCTGTAGGTGCGGAGCATCCAGTTGAGCACCGCGGCGAGCCGTTCGTCGTCGAGCATCGCCCACACCACCCCCGGCACCCGCATGAGATACTCCCGCCCCTCCGGGATGCGGGTGAACAGGCCCACGAAGTCCCTGGCCCTGGGCACCGCATTGCAGGCGCCGAGCCCGTCGGCCCGATGACAGCCCTGGCAGTTGCGCGAGAAATCCTGCGCCACCCCCTCCACCACCGTCACCTGCGCCCATGCGGCCAGGGGCGCTTGCAAAAGCGCGAGGAAAAGTGCTGCCAGGGCGATCAGGCGCGGCCCACGAGCGCTGCTGCGGTGCAGTGGTAGACCATGCTGCGGGCCCCGAAGCACCAGGCGATGTCGTTCGACAGCTGGGGCCGGTAGATGGGCATCTCGCCCTCGGTGGAGAGACACGGGCATTGGCCGCACACCCCCTTGCCGCAGCAGTCCCGATAGGCGATCAGGTAGAGCTGCCCGTCTGCGGGATTGAGACAGCTGCCCACCCAGGAGGTGGGGGCCGGATCGGATCCCGGCGGGCAGGTGTGGAGTCCGCCCCCGCAACAGGTGCACAGGTAGCCGTCCATGGCGCAATAGCGCCAATAGTTGCAGGCGGTGGGATCCTCGGCCTGGGCGTTCTCGAAAAAGGCCTGGGCCCGGGCGCTGTTGATACGTCCGCTGCGGTCCACGGGCAGCAGCGGCAACAGCGCCCCGCCCGCCACCAGCGCCCCCAGGCGTGCCAGGAGGCCGCGGCGGGAGGTCCGCTGCGCCATGCCGCGGCTCGCCCTCTCCACCCAGCGGTCCAACAATCGGCTCCCTCGCATCAGCCTTCCCCCCTCTCCTTGCGTTCACGAAGCGGCCTGCTCCGGGTCCCCGGCCTTGGCCGCGAGATAGGCCTGGATACTCACATAGCCGGTCTCCTTGGCGACCAGCAGGCTTTCGAGATGTTCCCGGCTGTTCACGAGCCCCTTCGAGCGCACGATGCCCTGGTCGTCGATGAGGACGGCATAGGGAAGCTTGCCCACCTGGAACCGCATGCCGACCTCGGGTGCGATCACGAGCGGCACCTGCCCGAGCCCGTGGGCTTCCAGAAGCTTGCGATGGTCCTCCGGATCGCCGTCGCCCACCAGCACCAGATCCAGGCTGCGCCCCTCGCTGCGCATGAACCAGCGCACCACCGGGAGCAGCTTCTTGCACACCGGACAGTTCGGCGCGACGAACAACAGCAGCGTGCTCCGCCCGCCCTCCCGGCGTCCGCCGATGGTCACCGGCCGCCCCATCACGTCGGTGAGCGCAAAGCGCGGCGCCGCGTCCCCGACCTCCACGCCGCCGTCCACCATCAACGCCCCGAGGGGTGCGATGCGTTCGTGCAGCACACCGATCTGGCGCGCGAGCGCGAACACCACCGCCGACAGGGCGAGAAACACGACCCAAAGCAGGATCTGCGAGGCGACCAGAAGCTCGGTCATGATTCGGGCCCCCGCGCCGGTGTGCGTTCCACGAGTTCGGAGAAGGCGAAATAGGCGAACAGCAGGGAGAGCGCGGCGGCCGCGGCGGTGAACAGGTCGAGCTCGGTGGCATCCCGGCGCGGCTCCGCCGCCGCAAGCCACAGGGCACCCAGGGCGAGCAGCAGGTTGCGCGCCACAAGCGGCCAGCCGATGCGCTGCTTGAAGGCGCCGATGAAGCAGCCGCAGTCGATCTCGCGCCGCCCGCGCACAAGGTTCCAAGCCATCGCCCAGGCGAACAGCGCGAGCAGCGCCGCCACCACGAGCGCGGCCGCCGCCGCGCTGGTCTCGAACAAAAGGCCCAAAGCCGCCCCACACTCCACCACCGGCAGCACCCGGGCGAAACCGCCCGCCATGCGCTCTGGAAGGATGCGGTAGTTGCGCACCACCCCTTCGAAGGCATCGAGGGACCTGAGCTTGCTCAACGCGGCGGCCCCGAACACGCCTGCGAGCAAGAGCCGCAGCGCCCACAACAGCGCCGGATCGCCCCACACGGCCTGCATCGGGCCCCTCCCTCCGGGCTACTCGGCGAAGGCGTGCAGCAGAAACGGCGTCACGCCCACCCCCTCGATCCTGCGCGCGAGCTCCCCGCTCTCCAGATCATAGACCCCGAGCACCCCGGTATCCGTGAGCGCCACCAGCACCGGATCCTTCTCCGGGGTCACCAGGATCGACACCGACGGCTCCTCCAGGGAAAGGCGCTTCACCCGGCGGTTGGCCTCCGGATCCAGCACCCACACCTCCTCGCCGGGGAACTTGTGCGACCAGCGCGGCCCGCGGTGCATCAGCACGTACACAAGCCCGCTGTTGCGGTCGTAGGCCATCAGCTGCCAGCCGCCGGGGCGCCAGCTCTCGGCCCGATCCGCCTCCCCCACAACCGACCAGCTGTCCACCACCCGGGTGCGGCCCTCTTCGAATACCACCTCGTAGAGCATGCCCTCGTAGGAAATCCAGTATCCCCGACCCTGTTCGGTGGCCAGCGCGGCATGTTCGAACACCGGATCGTTCTCGGAATCGAAGAAGGGCTCGTTCTGCATCACTTCGGCCCCGCCCTCCTCG
>JALSGW010000308.1 GCA_026982585.1 Alphaproteobacteria bacterium
GCGGCTTCGGCGAGCCGCTCGGGGTGCCGGAGCGCGAGGCTCAGGCGGACAGGAGCCGTCTTTGCGCCTTGTGGCGATAGAGATGGCGGTCGGCGTGGTCGACCAGGGCCGCGAGCCCGTCCCCGTGGTCGGGAAACAGGGCGCCGCCCACGCTCGCCGAGGGCACGAGGGTGCCGACCGGCAGCTTGACCGGCTGCGCCACCACCTGTTCGATCTTGAGGGCGAGCCCCTCGAGAACGGCGCGGTCGCCCACCTCCTCGAACAGGATCACGAATTCGTCGCCGCCGAAGCGCGCCACGGTGTCGGAGCGGCGCACCGCCCCGCGCAGCCGCCGCGCCACCGTCTCCAGCATCAGATCGCCGATGTGATGGCCGAACCGGTCGTTCACCCGCTTGAACCCGTCCAGATCCAGCAGCAACAGCCCGCCGCTCACCCGCCGCCGCCGCGCCCGGGCCACCGCATCCTTGAGCTTCTCCTCGAGCAGCCACCGGTTGGCCAGCCCCGTGAGCCGGTCGTGGGTGGCGCGGTGCACAAGCCGCCTTTGATCCACGCGAAAGCGCCACAGTCGCTCGAGGGCCCGCAGCCGCGCCTGCAACCGCCCCTCGTCCCGCCACTCCCCGGCATCGCTCGAGATCGGCAGCACCGTCACATCGGGCGCGATGGCGGCAAGCCGCCACAGATCATCCGCGAGCTCCCCGCCGCGCGCCTCCATGTCCACCAGCAACAGATCCACGGGATGTTCGAGCAGCGCCGCGATGGCCTCGTTGAGGGTGGCCCGATGGTCCAGGAAATAGGACGAAATACCTGCCTCGTCCAGCATCGCCGCCAGCCGCGCGCGCAGCTCGGGGGCGGCGGCGACCAGCAGCACGTGCAGCTCCATGTCCCGAACTCCCGCAGGGAAAGGCCTTTCCCTGCTCGGCTCCTCGCCCGCCACGCTTAACCAGATCGGGCGCGGATCGCAATCGCCATCGCGGAAGGATTACCTAAAATTTGTCCGAAGACCGCGCCTCCGGCGGCTCCACCGGGATCCAGTCGACCCGCCCGTTGGCCGTCCACACCACCGCCGCCCGCACCGCCCGGTCCGGATAGAGCTGCTGGAGCAGCCGGCCGTAGGCGCGGATCTGCGCCACCACCGCCGGCGGCGGCCGGTCGGGCGGGCTCTGGTGGCTTTTGAAGTCCACCAGCACCACGCCGTGGGGGGTGAGCGCGAAGCGATCGATCCGGCCCTGGACGGGTTCGCCGTCCACCTCGCCGACGATCTCCTGTTCGACGAAGGCATCCGCGGCGAACACCGGCCGCAGCTCGGGATGGTCGAGAATCCGGGCGGCCTCCTCGACCAATTCGGCAAGCCGCTCCGGCTCCTCTTCGGGAAACAGGCGCCGGGCCGCCTCCCGCCAGCGCTCGCGGGAAAGGCCTGGGAGATGCTCCAGCAGCCGGTGCAGCATGAGCCCGCGCCGTTGAGCCCGCTCCCCGCCCGCCGCGCGGACGCGAAGGGTGCGGACGGGCTCCCCCTCGTTGTCCTCCCCGGCGGACCCGGCAAGGGTGCTTGGGGCATGAGGCCGTCGTGCCGTTTCCTTCGGTGCCGGGCGCCTGATCCACTCCGGAAGCGGCGCCGACTCAGGAGCCGGCGGGCTGGGGTGCTGCCGCGGCGTGCGCGCGCTTCCGCATCGGTAGATCAGCCATTCGCCGGCAAATCCCTTGCCGAAGGAGTCGGCCTCCCGCACTTCCACCGCCTTGCCTTCGAGGATGGTGTGGAGATGCGCGTACCAGCTGTCCGGAGCGAGCGGCCGGTTTCCGGATGCGGCCTGGGATGCCTGTTGCCGCTCGAGCCATCCGGTGGCGTAGAGCCGGTCCTCGGCGCGGGTGAGGGCCACATAGAGCAGCCTGTTGCGCTCCTCCGCTTCCCGCCGGCGCTCCCGTTCCACGGCGCGGGCCACCTTTTCGGGTCGTTCCTGCTCGCGGCCGCGCCAGAACGGCATGCCGTCGTCGAGCCACACGAGCGGGTCGCTCTCGCGGTGGCGGGGCCGGTCTGTGGCATCGGCGAGAATCACCACCGGCGCCTCCAGCCCCTTGGCGCCGTGGACGGTCACCACCCGCACCGCGTCGCGGTGCTTGTGGGGATCGCGCACGAGCTCGCCGCTCGAGAACTGGAACCAGTGCAGAAACCCCTCGAGACTGGCCGCATGCCCCTCCTCGAAGGCAAGCGCCTGGGCGAGGAAGGCCTCGATGGGCTCGGCCGCATCCTCCCCGAGCCGCGCGCACAGGCGCTCGCGGCCGCCGTCTGCGCCCAACACCTTGAGATAGAACTCGTAGGGGGGTGTGAAGTCCGCGCGCTGCTGCCAGGCGCGAAAGCGTGCAAAGGCCTCCCGAAAGCGTCCGCCATCCGTCTCCGCAAAGCGGGCGAGCCGCTGGATCAGCGACTGGTCGCCGCGGTCGTGGGCGAGCTGGAACAGCTCCTCCTCTTCGAGCCCGATCAGCGGGCTCTTGAGCAGGCAGGCGAGGCTGTAGTCGTCCTCCGGCAACAACACCGCCCGTCCCAGGGCGACCAGATCCTGCACCGCCAGGTGATCGCCAAGACGCATGCGATCCACCCCGGCCACCGGCACGCCTTCGCGTTTGAGGGCGCGGACCAGGAGCTCCTGGAGCGTGCTTCGGGTCTGCAGCAGGATGAGGATGTCTCCCGGGGCAAGCGGCCTGCCGCGCGCTTCCAGGATCTCCCCCTCGGCGAGCCAGCGGGCGATGGTGCGGGCGATGGCCTGGGCGAGCCGCGGCTTGGGATCGGGGTTGGGCTGCGGCTCGGGAAGCGCCCACGGCTCCTGCGGGGCAGTCTGGACCCGCGGCAGGGCGAGCGGCCACAGCTCCACGCGCCCCGCCTCGCCGAGGCGATGCACCTCATGTTCCAACACCGCCTCTTCCGCAACCACGCCCGCCCGCACCTCGGGCACCCGGGCATACAGCTGGTCCACCACCGACAGCACCGCCTCGGTGGAGCGGAAGGATCGGTTCAGGCGAAGGTCCGCGAAGGGGTGGCCGGCGGCTTCCGCCCGGGCGCCCAGGCGCCCTTGGGCCGCCCGGAAATTGTCCACGTCCGCCCCCTGGAAACTGTAGATGCTCTGTTTGTCGTCGCCGACCACGAAGAAGGTGCGAAGCCCCTCGTGCGCTCCCTCGCCGGCGAGGAACTCGCCGAGCAGGGCCTCGATCACCTGCCACTGGCGCGGGCTCGTGTCCTGGGCCTCGTCCACGAGCAGATGTTCCAAGCGCTGATCGAGCTTGAACAGCACCCAGGGCACCCGCTCCTGGGCGAGCAGCTCGGCGGCCCGGGCGACCAGATCCTCGAAGTCGAGGACCGCTTCGCGCGCCTTGAGGGCCTCGTATTGATCGAGGATGGCGTAGCCCAGCCGCAGCAAACAATCGGTGCGGAGAAGCCCCTCTGCCGCCCGCATCCGCTCCCGCACCTCCTGCCAGCGGGCGAGCTCGCGCTCGAGGGCCTCTGCAAGCGCGCCGTCCAGAGCTGGCCGGGATCGGGGACCGAACAGCTCCCTCCTGGGCGTGCCCTCCTTGGTGAACAGCGCGTCCAGGAGCTCGGAGACCCGCCCCGGCCGCTCCTCGGGGGCGGCGCGAAGCCAGGCTTTGAGCCGTTCGCCGGCCCGTCTCCGGCGCTCGGTGGTATCCGCGGCCAACACCTCGGCGATGCGGTCGAGCCTCACGGCGTCGAAGGCGCCGTCGGCGCAGGCCTCCTTGAGCAGCTGTTCCGGCGGCCGGCCGGGTGGGAGATCGAAGCGGCGCGCGAGCTCGGCGCAGAGGACGGCCGTGGATCCGCCACAGGCGGCGCGCAGCTCCAGAAGGCGCAGCCGCTGCGGGCGCAACTCGTCCAACAGGCCGAACAGCCCCTGATCCGCGCGCTCTGCGCCCAGGAACGCGAGGGCGCGGCCGAGCGGTCCGTCGGGCTGGGATGCCGCCTCCTCGAGCACCCGGTCCCGGGCCTCGGCGAACAGCTCCCGCGCCTTGCCCTCGTCCAGGGTGCGGAAGTGGGGCGCCACACCGGCCTCGATGGGAAAGCGGCGCAACAGCCCGGTGCAGAACGCGTGGATGGTGTCGATGCGCAGCCCCTGGGGGAGCTCCAGGATGCGCGCGAACAGGCCGCGCGCGCGCTGCAGCACCGCCGCCTCCGGCGGCCCGCCCACGAGCCCCTCGAGGTCGCGGCGGAGCGCCTCCTCGTCCTCCGTCGCCCAGCTCCGCAAGCGCGCCTCGATGCGCGCGACCATCTCGCGGGCGGCGGCGCGGGTGAAGGTGATGGCGAGGATTCCCTCCGGATCGGCCCCAAAGAGCAACAGCCGCAGGATGCGGTCGGTGAGCACCCGGGTCTTGCCGGTGCCGGCGTTGGCCACCACCCAGCAGGAGCGGCCCGGATCGGCGGCTTGCCGTTGGACCGGTGTCGGAATCACGTCTCGCCGCTCCCCCACCACTCCTGCACCCGGGCGAGATGGGCATAGGGATTGTGGCGCTCCGCCACCCCCGGACGCGGAATCGGCTCGAATGGGCTGGTCTCGCCGAGGAGAAAATGCCCGAGCAAGCGGGCCAGCCCGGTCTCCGCCGCTGCCAGGGTTTCGGCGAGCTCCGCCTCCTCCAACGTCCTCGGCTTGAAGGGCGGATCGCCACCCGAGAGGTGCCAGTACTCCACCGCCACCGGCTCCGCCTTGCCGAGACAAGCAAAGCACCCCGAAGCGGCGGCAAGCGCCTCCAGCAACAGCTGCGGCGCCCGGCCGAGCCGCACCTCCGACTTCTCCGGCAGCCGGCCGGTCTTGTAGTCGACGATGCGGCAGCGCCCCGATTTCAGGCGCTCGATGCGGTCTGCGCGCATGGCGATCTCCACCGCCTCGCCGTCGCCGAGGGGCACGACGAGCTCCGCGGATTGTTCCGCAAAGGCGCCCTCCAGCTCCCCGCCACGGGCCAGCACGAAAGCCACGAGCGCCGGCGCCGCGCGCGCGAATCGCGCATGCCAGATGAGCTGGAGGTGGGGATGGGCGGCAAAGCCGCCAAACTCCTCCTTCGCCCAGGCGAGCAGCCGCTCGAGCGCCTGCTCGGGATGGCCGGGAAGGCCTTCCTCGGTCATGCGCTTTAGGACGGCGTGGACGGTGCGGCCGCGCTCGGCGGCGCCGGGATCGGCGCCGAGCGGCTCCAGAGGTGCAAGCCCCAGGATCCTTCGCGCATAGAACCGGTAGGGATCGTTCACCAGCAGCTCGACGTCGCCGATGGTCAGCCGCGCCGGCCGCGCCTTCCGCGGAGGTGTGGGGCGCGGGCGCGGTACCGGCCGGTAGGCGTCCGGACGGTCGAGCTGCTCCACCCAGGAGCGCCGCTCCCGGTCCTCGAGCTTCGCAGCATCCCAGCCTGCCGCCTGCAGCACCGCCTCGAGCCGCTGCCACCAGCGCGAGGCGACGGTGAGCTGGCCCATCTCGTCCCGGCGGCTTCTCGTCAGCACCACCTCCGGGGCCGATGCGGCCTGGACGAAATCGTGGGCGGCGAAGCCCACCTGCTGGTCCACAGGCGGCAGTCCCAGGGCCGCGCGCATGGCCCGGCTCAGCCACGGACCGGAATCGCGGGGAGCGGGCCAGCTGCCCTCCTCGAGGGCGCCGAGGATCACCAGATCCGCGGACAGAAGCCGGCTTTCCATGGGCCCGAGGATGGCGAGCCGGGGATGAACACCCCAGGCCGGCCGCACCGTCACCTGCGCCATGAGATGGGCGAGCAGGGCGGGGTAGAGGGCGGGCTCGACCGGCTCCGGCAGGGCGCGGGCCGCCTCCTCCAGCTCGCCCACGAGACGCTCCAGCGCCTGGCCGGCGGGCCCCTGCCAGAGCAGGATGCGCCCCTCCTCGTCGCGGCCGAGCCGTTCGGCTGCCTCGAGATGGGCCGCGAGCAGCGCCCCGAGCGGCCGGGCCCCGGAGCTGCAGGCGGCGAGCGGCGCCAGGGCGGTTTGGAGCGTCCGCCACCACGCCTTGAGCTCAGCCGCAACCTCCGGCTGCCCGACCTTCCGCTCCAGCCCCTCGAAACCGCCGGCCGCGCGCACCCCGCGCAACACCCGAAGCTCGAAGCGCCGGGCGAGCCCGCGGAACGTGCCCGCCGCCATACCGCAACGGGCGAAGGGATGTTTGAGCAAGGCGAGCAGCTGGACCGGGGGTGCGCCCTCGAGGACCGCATGGGCGAGGTGGAGCAGGAAGGTGCCCGGCGGCGTCTGGTCGAGCGGCACGCCAGCGCTGTCGTCGACGTTGAGCCCCCAACGCGCGAGCTCGGCGCTCACCCGCCGGGCGAGATGACGGTTGCGGGTGATCAGGATGGCGGTGCGGCCGGGCTGCTCCAGCGCCTCGCGCATGCGCAGGGCGATATAGACGGCCTCCTCCCCCCGGTCGGCGGCCTCGAACAGGGTGAGACCCTGGAGCGTCGCCGCATCGAAGGGGGGCAGCTCGCGCCACTTGCCGGCGGTGGCCGCGGGCCGCATGACCTCCCGCCACAGGCGCTCGCGCGCGGCGCCGGCCGGTTCGCCGGGCGATGGAAAGGTGGGAATATCCCGCCGTTCCAGCCGCAGATGGTCCCGCAACAGTCGGGCGAGCGCCCATTGGGGATGGGACGGGCTTTCCAGCACCGCCCGCCAGCTCTCCTCGTCGAGCTCCCGATCCAGCCCCGGCAGGATGACATAGCCGCGCGGCAGCCGGGCCACGGCGGCCACAAGCCGCGCCACCGCCGGCACCGTGCCGGTGATGCCGGCGGCGATCACCAGATGCTGGGGCGGCGCCTGCTGCCAGTGCCGGATCTGGGCCTCGATCACCAGGCGGCGCCGCTCGGCCGGCTCCACCGCACCGCGCTCGGCGAGCACCTTCGGCCACTGGTCCTTGAGGATGCGCAGGAAGGCGAGCGTCTGCTGCCAATGGACGGCGAGCTCCTCCGGCACCAGCCGCTCCAGCCGGTCCAGCGCCACCTCCTCCGTGGCCAGCTCGTCCAGGAGCGAGGCGAGCGCGCCCGCATAGCGCACCGCCTGCTCCATGCCGAGCCCGGTCGCCGTGACCAGCCGGCTCAACAGCAGCTGGCGCACCAGGGGCGGCACCGCCTCCGGCACGGGCTCGCCCCAGGGTGCCGCGATGCCCTCCTCGGCGGCGAGCTCCCCCACCGGCTCGATGCGGGGCAACAGCAGCGCGCGGCCGTTCGCCTCCGCAGCGAACCGCGCCCGCACCAGGGCGCAGGCGCGCCGCGAGGGCAAGAGCAGGCGCGCCCGGGCGAGCTCCTTTCCCTCCAGGGTCAAAAGCGCCCGGACCAAGGTGTCCAGAAACGGCCGCTCCGCCGGCAGCACGTACACCCCGGGAGGCGGCCAGGGCTGGTCAGAGACGGGCCTCATCGACGAGCCGGGCGATCCGCTCGCCCCAGCTTAGTGCCCCTTGGAGCGTGAGCCAACGCGCATGCTCCCCCTTTTCGGGGGCGAAGGCGAGGGTGAGGTCGAGCCTTTCCGCGGAAAGCCAGGATCCCGCCCGCTCCGGCCATTCCACCAACAGCGCCCCCTCGAAAAGCGCCTCCTCGAAGCCGAGTTCCTCGAGCTCGAGCGGATCGCGGATGCGGTAGAGGTCGGCATGGGTGAGCACGAGGCCCGGCAGCTCGTAGCGCTGCACCAGGGTGAAGGTCGGGCTCGGCACCTCGAGCGGCGCGCCGGCAAGGCTCCGCACCACGGCCCGCACCAGCTCGCTCTTGCCCACCCCGAGCTCGCCGGAGAGCGCCACCAGATCGCCCGGCCGAAGCGCGCGCGCAAGCGCGCCTCCAAAGCGCCGGGTGGCGGCGAGATCGGCGAGCAACAGCCGCATCGGGGCGGCGGCGCTCATCGCCCTCGCGCCGACGGCTCCGGCATCATCGGCCTCAGTAGCGGTAATGATCCGGCTTGTAGGGCCCGTCCACTTCGACGCCGATGTAGGCCGCCTGCTCCGGGGTGAGCCGGGTGAGCTTCACGCCCAGCTTGTCGAGGTGCAGCCGCGCGACATGCTCGTCGAGCTTCTTGGGCAGGGTGTAGACCTTGCGCTGGTAGCGCTCGGGATGGGTCCAGAGCTCGATCTGGGCCAGCACCTGGTTGGTGAAGGAGGCGCTCATGACGAAGCTGGGATGGCCCTTGGCGCAGCCGAGGTTGAGGAGCCGCCCCTTGGCCAGCACGATGATGCGCTTGCCGTCGGGAAACTCCACCTCGTCCACCTGCGGCTTGATCTCGTGCCAGCGGAAGTTGCGCAGCGCCGAGATCTCGATTTCGGCGTCGAAATGGCCGATGTTGCCGACGATGGCGCCGTCCTTCATGGCGCGCATGTGCTCGAGGGTAATCACCTTCACGTTGCCGGTGGCGGTGATGAAGATGTCGCCCCTTGGGGCGAGCTCCTCCATGGTGCTCACTTCGAAACCGTCCATGGCCGCCTGCAGGGCGCAGATGGGATCGATCTCGGTGATCGCCACCCGCGCCCCCTGACCCCTGAGCGCCTGCGCGCAGCCCTTGCCGACGTCGCCGTAGCCGCAGACGACGGCGAGCTTGCCCGCGATCATGGTGCTGGTGGCGCGCATGAGGCCGTCGATCAGGCTCTGGCGGCAACCGTAGAGATTGTCGAACTTGGACTTGGTGACGCTGTCGTTGACGTTGATGGCCGGGATCAGCAGCGTGCCCTTGCGCTCCATCTCGTAGAGGCGATGGACGCCGGTGGTGGTCTCCTCGGAGACCCCGCGCACGTCGGCGAGGAGATCGGGATATTTTTCGTGCATCACCTGGGTGAGATCGCCGCCGTCGTCGAGCAGCAGGTTGGGGCGCCAGCCGTCGGGGCCGAAGATGGTCTGGTCGATGCACCACCAGTACTCCTCCTCGCTCTCCCCCTTCCAGGCGAACACCGGCACCCCTTCCGCGGCCATGGCGGCGGCGGCGTGGTCCTGGGTCGAATAGATGTTGCAGGAGGACCAGCGCACCTCCGCACCGAGCTCGCGCAGGGTGCGGATAAGGGCCGCGGTCTCCACCGTCATGTGCAGGCAGCCGGCGATGCGCGCTCCTTTGAGGGGCTTGGAGGATCCGTACTGGCGGCGCAGCGCCATCAGCCCGGGCATCTCCCGTTCGGCGATGGCGATCTCCCGTTGCCCCCAAGGGGCGAGGTCGATGTCGGCCACCCGGTAATCGTTGAAGGCGCGTTCGCTCATCGTCCGCCAGCTCCTCTCATGGCCTGGTTCCGCACAGCCGATCCCGACCGGCGCCGGCTGCCCCAAAGCGGCCGGGGCGCGCCGCCCCGCCCTCCTATTCGTCGAAGCCGCGCCGCACAAGGGCCGCCAATGCGGCGATCGCCTCTTGTGCCTGGGCGCCGCGGGCGGTGAGACGAAGTTCGCTGCCCGGTGCGGCCGCCAGCATCATGAGGCCGAGGATGGAGGTGCCGGGCACGGTGGTGTCGTCCTTGGTCACCATCACCTCGGCGTCGAAGCGCTCGGCCAGCCGCACGAAACGGGCCGCCGCCCGCGCGTGCAGGCCGCGTTCGTTGACCACCACCACCCGGGCCTCCGCGGCGTTGGCCTCTTCCATGCCGGACGCGTCACTCCCGATCCCGATCGACGGCGAGCAGACGGCTCGCCACCTGGATGTACTTGCGCCCGGCCTTCATCGCCTCCTCCGCCGCAGCGGCCAGATCCAGGCTCTCGCGCACCCGGGCGAGCTTGACCAGCATCGGCAGGTTGACCCCCGCCACCACCTCCACCCCGGGACGCTCCAGCACCGACATGGCGAGGTTGGAGGGGGTGCCGCCGAACATGTCGGTGAGCAGGATCACCCCAGCACCCGCATCCACCTCCTCGACCGCGGCCAGGATTTCCGCCCGCCGGTCCTCGATGTCGTCCTCGGGCCCGATCGCCACCGCCCGCACCCGCTCCTGGGGGCCCACGATGTGCTCGAGGGCTGCGCGCAGCTCGTGGGCGAGCCGACCGTGGGTGACGAGGACCAGGCCGATCATCCCGCACACACCTCCACCGCCGTCTCGCCCGCCGGCAGGTCGCGGTGCCAGACCACCACCCGCCAGCCGCAGCCGTCGAGCCTCCGTGCGAGGCGCTCGACCACGAAGACCGAGCGATGCCGGCCGCCGGTGCATCCCAGAGCCACGGTGAGATGGCTCTTACCCTCCTCTCGGTAGGCCGGCAACAGCAGCTCCAACAGCTCCAACAACCTCCGCTCGAACGGCGCGAAGCGCGGGTCCTCGCGGATGTAGCGGCCCACCTCGGGATCGCGTCCGCTCCGGGCACGCAGCTCCGGCACCCAGTGGGGATTGCGCAAAAACCGCACGTCCACCACCACATCCGCCTCCCGGGGCAGGCCGCCGCGGTAGGCGAAGGAGAGCAGGGTGAGCAGCGGCAGGGGCGCGCGCGCCGGCCTGAGGAGGCCCGCGAGCCGCTCGCGCAGCTGCGGCAGACCCATGCGGCTGGTCTCCACCACCACGTCGGCCGCCTCGCGAAGCGGCGCCATCAGCTGCCGCTCGTGGGCAAGCGCGTCCGCGATCGGACGCTCCCCCGCGAGCGGATGCCGCCTGCGCGTCTCGCTGAAGCGACGGATCAGGGTCTCCTGGTCGGCCTCTATGAACATCAGCAGCAGCTGCGCCTGGCCCCGCCGGAGCTTGCGGCTCAGGCGCACCAGCTCGGTGGCGTCGAAGGCGCGGGAGCGGCTGTCGATGCCCACCGCGAGATCGCGGCTCAAGGTCTCGGGATCCCCCACCAGCCGCTCGAGCAGCCCCATGGGCAGATTGTCCACCGCCTCGAACCCGAGATCCTCGAGGATGCGCAGGGCGGAGCTGCGCCCGGCGCCCGCAAGACCGGTGACGATCACCACCCGCCGCATCAGGCCACCCGTCCGGCCCAGAGCAACGCCCCGATCCGCGCCACCGCCGATGGATGACCGGGGTCGATGCCGGCCTCCACGAGCTCGACCCCGCATATGGCCACCGCCCGGGGCTCGGGCAAGCGGCTGCCCGAGCCCGCAGCGCCGAGCCGCAGCAAGAGGTCCACCCGGGTGCTGGCCAGCGTCGGCAGCCGGTAGATGCCCTGGCCCCTGAGCTCCACCAGGCCGGGCGGATCGAGCGCGCCGGCATAGAGCCGGCCGCCCACCGCCCAAAGCCGCACCAGATCGTCCGCCACCAGCCAGGCACCGGCGGCGATCAGGCGCAGCACGAGGTCCGACTTGCCGGCGCCGGAGGCGCCACGGATCAGCACACCCCGTTCCAGAAAACGCACGCAGGAGCCGTGCAGCCGCACCGTCCCGCGCGCTTGCGCGGGCGCGCTCGGAGCCGGTTCCTCAGGCCGCCTGGTGGTGCGGTCGCTGGGTGAGCAGCCGGTAGATATGCTCCACGTCCTCCTCGCTGCGCAGGCGTGCCCGCACCTCGGGATCCCGCAACAGCCGCGCGAGCCGGGCGAGGGCCTTGAGATGCTCGGCGCTGCTGGTGCTCTCCGGCGCCAACAGCAAGAACACCAGATCCACCGGCACCTCGTCCACCGCCTCGAAATCCACCGCCTCTGCGAGGCGCACGAACGCCCCCACCAGATGGTCGAGATCCTTGATCTTGGCGTGGGGAATGGCGATGCCTTCCCCGATCGCGGTGGTACCCAGCCGCTCCCGCTCCAACAGCGCCTCCAACACCCGATCGGGATCCAGCGCCTCCCCCTTGCTCACCAGCTGGGCGAG
>JALSGW010000309.1 GCA_026982585.1 Alphaproteobacteria bacterium
GGGCCGCCCCCTGCTGGCTCTGGACCGGGTCGGGATCGGCGCCTATGTGCGGCTTTTGGGCGGCGAGACCGCCCCCGATCCGAACGCGCTGGCCCGCCTGCTGGTGGAGCGGGCGCAGGAGCCCAGAGCGGCGCCAAGGCCTGTCGCCGATCCGCATCGGCAGCTCGAGACCCCGCTTCCGGCGCTGCGCTGGATCGCGCTCGCGGGCCCGGACGGGGTGGGTAAGACCACATTACTGACACGACTCGAGGCTCAGCTGCAGGCGCGCGGTGCGGCCACCCGGCGCCGCTGGAGCCGCTATCGGCACTATGTGTCCAAGCCCTTGCTGGGGCTTTTGCGGCTTCTTGGCTACAGCCGTCTCGTGGAGATCTCCGGGGTACGCCTGCGCCTGCGCCGGGTGCATCGTCCGGCCGTGCTGGCGTGGACCTTCCTGGCGCTGCAGGTGCTCGACCTGCTGATCGAGATGCGACTTCGCTACCGGGCGCCCGGACGGCTGGTGCTGCTCGACCGGTGTGTCCTCGATACGTTGGTGGATCTCGCGGTGGACAGCGGTCGGCATCGCTGGGTGGTGGAACGGCTCGGGCCGTGGCTTCTTCGCCGCCTTCCGCGATCGGGACGGCTTGTGGTGGTGGAGCGGCGGGAAGAGCGCGTGCTGGGGACGCGCCCGGACGTGCGCGCGGATCCCGACCGGGCGCTTCGCCGTGCGCTCTACCGCGAGATGGCGGCACGGTACGGGCTTTCGGTTCTGGCCAACGACGGGACCATCGAGACCGCGCTCGCACGGCTGTGGGAGCTTCTGGGCGATGGCCATGATCTACGTGTTCTACAACAATGACCCGCTCGCCCAGGACCAGGGCGGCGGGGCCGAGCATTTCCGCGCCCTGCTGCGCACCCTCTTGGCCTCGGGTCTGCCCTTCCGGCTGGTGGCGGCCCGGCTGCAGCAGGAGAGGGAAGCGGGCCACGTCGAATACATCACCGACGGCACCGGCTTTCTGCGCTTCTGGGCGGCGACCTGGCTCTGGTTCTGGCGCAATCGGCGGCGGTTCGGAGAGCGCGACGTCTTCCACTTCCACCGCAACTATGCGGCCTGGCCCAAATACCTCCTGCTGCCCCGCCGCGGCCGGGTGGTGATCACCTACCACAACGTCAGCGGACGGGTGCTCGCGGCCCGGCTCGGTCGCCTGGCGCCCCCCGTGCGGGCGGTGATGCGGTGGTTCGAGCGGCGCGCGGTGCGCCGGGCCGATGCGTTGATCTGCGTGAGCGGCCGCGATCGCGACGAGCTCGCACGACGGCTCGCCCCCGAGCCCTTCGCCCGCGCCCTGGTGATCCCGGCGAGTGTCGATGCCAAGGCCTTCCAGTGCCTGCCTCCGCCGGCCCCCGAACAGGCCTTCCGCATCCTGTTCCTGGGACGACTCAGCCACCAGAAGAACCCGATCCTGGCCATCGCCGTGCTCGAGGAGCTCCGGCGCCGCGGCCTTCCCTTCACCCTCACCCTGGTCGGCGACGGCGAACTTCAGCGCGCCCTCATCGCCCGTCTCGCCCGCAGTCCCGCCCGCGCCCACATCCGCTGGCTCGGTCGCGTACCCCACGACCGGGTGCCGGCGCTGTTGGCCGAACACGGGATCCTGCTCCTCACGAGCCGTTTCGAGGCCTCGCCGACGGTGGTCAAGGAGGCCCTGTGCGCGGGCCGTCCGGTGGTCACCACCGATGTCGGCGACGTGCGGCTGTGGGTCGAGGAGGGGCGGAACGGATACATCTGCCCGATGGAGGCCGGGGCCTTGGCCGACGGCGTGTGCGCGGCAAGCCGCCTCGTGCGCGAGGGACGGGTGCGGCGATCCAACCGGGTGCTGGCCGGGGCGGAGGAGGAGGTGATGGGACGGGTGGTGGAACTCTACCGGCGCCTGCTCGCAGGCTAGCCCATGATCACCGATCTGGTCGCCCGCCTGCGGCAGCTCGGGGTGCTGGCCGGATCGCGGGCGCTGGTGGCCGTCCTGGGAATGGCCGCGGCGGTGCTGCTCGCCCGCGCGCTCGGTCCCGAGGGGCTTGGACGCTGGGCGCTGATGATGGCCTGGCTCGCCTATCTGCTGCAGCTGTCGGAGCTGGGACTGCGGTCCGTGATGGTGAGCGAGGCGGCCCGCGCGCCGGAGCGCGCCCGCGCCTCCCTTCGACGCTACCTCGCCCTGCGGCTCCTGGCCTCGCTGGCCCTGGCCATCACAGCGCTGGGCATCGCCTGGGCGAGCGGCATCGGGACGGGCGCCTTGGCGCTGCTCCTGCTGCTGGTGCTGCCGGCCTTCGCGCTCCAGTTCGACTGGATCGCGCTCGCCCGCGGTCGGCTGGTCGCAGCCGGCCTGCTGTTGAACCTGCGACCGCTTGTGTGGGTCATATTCCTGGCGGCGGCGGCGCCGCTTGCCGTGGACCTCACAGCGCTCGCCTGGGGTTACGGGCTTGCCGCCTGGACGGCGGCGGTGGCCTCATGGCCGCTTGTCGCCCGGCTCGCATCAGGGCGCCGGGAGGCTCCCATGCCGTGCGGCGAACTGCTGCGGCGCGGGCTGCCCCTGTGTGCGGTGAACCTGACCAACGAGCTCCAGCAGCGGCTCGACCTGGTGGTGCTGGGCTGGGCGGCGGGCGCGGCCTGGGCCGGACGCTATTATCTCGCATCGGCGCTTTTGGTGGCGGGGCTGTGGGTGGCGAACGCCGCCAACCAGGGTGCGCTCGGCCGCTTCGCCCCTTATGCGGGCCGGCCCCGCACCCTCGCCCGGGAGCTCGTGCGGGAATTGGTTCTGGTGCTGGCGGTCGCCGGCGCCATCGCCGCAAGCGTGCTGTTGTTCGGCGAGCTGGTGCTGATCCGGCTGTTCGGGCCCGCTTTTGCGAGCGCAGCGCCGGTGCTCGCCGCGCTTCTGCCGTGGTTCGTGCTCCATCACGCGAGCGCGCTGCTCCAGGGCGCGCTGGCCGCGACCCGCCGGGAGCGCGAGGCTCTTTGGGGCAATCTGGTCATGCTGGGAGCGCTTGTCGCCGCTCTGCCCTTCGCCGCGCTCACGGGCGATCCTCTGGCCTTCGCCGCCGCCCGGGGTGCCGCCGAAGGGGCACGCCTGCTGTGGCTGTCCGCCCGCTTGTTCCGCTCGCGAAACCTCGAGCGCCTGCAATCCGCGTGATCGGGGACGGATGCCCCCGGCCCGAGACCATGGTCTCCTGCGTCAAACTGTCCTATATGCTGGTTGCGGGCGGACGGGGTGAGGGACGGCGTGGAGGCTCCTGGACCAGGCGGCGCGGGGTGCATGGCACGGCGTTTCGGCCCGGAGAACGCGGCCGGATCCGGGTATCGCGCCGGTGGGGGAGCGGGCTGCGGCACGGGCGCTGTCGCCTGTAGCGGTTCCGGGCTTCGTGCGCACGGGGGAGCGGGGTGAGGGGCGGCTTGATCAGCCTGCGCACCCGCCTGCGGCCGCGCCTGCCGCGGCCACGGCAGCTGTTCGAGCGCCTCGCGGAGGTGCTGGCGGATCAGCAGACGCCGCGGGATCTCACCGACCACGGCCGGGTCGGCCACTACACCCTCGCCATCACCCGCTGGGTGGCGGTGGTGGGCCAGCTTTTCACCATCCTGTTCGTCCACTTTTCGCTCGGCATCGCCTTGCCGCTCGCCTGGCTGCTGCCGGCGGTGGCGGCGAGCGCGTTGGTGAACGTGGTGCTCGCCCTGTCGCTGGGCTGGTCGGCCCGGCTATCGGAGCCGGCGGCGGCGGCCCTGTTCATCTTCGATCTGCTCCAGCTCGGCTGGCTTCTCTGGTTCACGGGCGGCATCCACAACCCCTTCAGCCTGCTCCTGGTGGTGCCGGTGGCGCTGGCCGCCGGCCTGTTGGGACGCTTCTGGACCGTGGTGGTGACCCTGTTGGGCCTGCTGGTGGCCACCTCGCTCGCCTTCCCCGCGGGTGGCCTGCCCTGGTATGAGGGCGAGCTGCGACTGCCGGGCCTGTATCTCGTGGCGAGCTGGACCGGGCTTGGCATCGCGATGGTGTTGCTCGCGGGTTATGCCTGGCAGTTCGCCGAGGAGGCCCGGCAGCGGGCGGCGGCGTTGGCGGCCACCGAGGTGGAGCTGTTGCGCGAGCAGCAGCTCTCGGCGCTGGGCGGCCAGGCGGCCGCCGCCGCCCATATGCTGGGAAGCCCGCTTGCCACCATCAACGTGGTGGCGAAGGAGCTCGTTCGCGGCCTGTCCCCGGACCATCCCCTCTATGAGGATGCCCGCGAGATCCTGAGCCAGGTGGAACGCTGTCGGGACATTCTCGCAAGTCTCGGCCGCACCGGCGCCGACACCACCTTCGGGCGCTTCACCCGCCGCCCCTTGTCGGCTGTGCTGCGCGAGATCGCCGAGGAGTGCCAGCGGGAGGGCATCGAGGTGGAGGTGCGGGTGCGCCGGCTCGATGCGACCCCCGAGCCCGAGGTGTCGCTGGTACCGGAACTCCGCCATGCGCTGGCCAATCTCATCGACAACGCCTTTTCGTTCGCACGCACTCGAGTGGAGATCGAACTCGCCCTGGCCGCCGATGCGATCCAGGTGACCATCGACGACGACGGGCCGGGTTTTCCGCCCGAGGTGTTGGACTGGCTGGGCGAGCCCTATGTGTCCACCCGTCGCCATCAGGGGGGATTGGGGCTCGGCGTGTTCATCGCAAGGACCCTGTTGGCCCGCACCGGCTGCCGTCTCACCTTCGTCAATCGCAAGGACGGGGCGCGGGTGGTTCTCACCTGGCCCGGGGATACCCTGCAGCGAGCGCTCGAGGAGAAGGACCATGAACAATCCGCAGACGCCTGACGTGCGCCGGGTGGCCGCCGCCCTCGGTCTCGGTTCGGGCAAGGAACCGCCCAATCTGCTGCTCATCGACGACGATGCGCCGCTGCGCCGGACCCTCGAGCGGGCCCTCACCCGGCGCGGCTTTCGGGTGCATGCGGTGGGCAGCCTCAGGGAAGCGCTGGCGCAGGCCTATGCGGTGAAGCCGGAATTCGCCGTCGTCGATCTCAGGCTCGAGGACGGGAGCGGGCTCGAGCTGGTCAAGAAGCTGCGCGAGATCCAGCCCAAGATGCGCATCGTCATCCTCACCGGCTACGGCAACATCGCCACCGCGGTGGCGGCGGTGAAGGCCGGGGCGGTGGACTATCTGGCCAAGCCCGCCGACGCGGATGCGGTGGTGAACGCCCTGCTCAACACCGGCAACAGCCTGCCGCCTCCGCCGCCCAACCCCATGTCGGCGGACCGGGTGCGCTGGGAGCACATCCAGCGGGTGTTCGAACAATGCGGCCGCAACGTCTCCGAGACCGCCCGCCGGCTCAACATGCACCGCCGCACGCTCCAGCGCATCCTCAACAAGCGCGCACCCAGGGAGTGAGGAGAGCAATCCATGGCCTCCCCCTTAAGGCCTCCCACAGCCCGCCCCGGCCCGTTGTTGTTCGTGGACGACGAGGCGGCGGTGCGGCGCTCGCTCGCCAAGCTCCTCGAACGGCGCGGATTCGAGGTGCGCACCGCGGGCTGCCTGCGGGAAGCCTATGAGGCCATCGCCGACTTCACTCCGCGCTTTGCGGTGGTCGACCTCAATCTCGCCGACGGATACGGCATGGAGCTCGTCAAGGGTCTCAAGGAAGCCTGCCCGGACATCCGGATCGTGGTGCTCACCGGCTACGACAGCATCGCCTCCTCGGTGGTGGCGATGAAGGCGGGTGCCTGGGGCTATCTCGCCAAGCCGGTGTCGGTGGACCGGCTCGAGGAGGCGTTATTGGGCGATCCCGCCCATCTCGCGGAGGTGGAGGTGCGCCCCATGTCGGCGGACCGGGTGCGCTGGGAGCACATCCAGCGGGTGTTCGAACAGTGCGGCCGCAACGTCTCCGAGACCGCCCGCCGGCTCAACATGCACCGCCGCACGCTCCAGCGCATCCTGAGCAAGCGCGCACCGCGGCCGTGATGTGCGGCCCGATTGCGCCCGACCGGAGTCAAGCGAGACCGCGCGATCCCGGTTTCTCAGGCGGGATCGCGGCCAGCTCGGGCGGCAGCGCCTCGGGCTCGTAGGTGGGCAGATCCAGCTCGATGAGCGCCACCAGCGGCACGCCCACCTCGGCCCGGCCGCCGCTTCGATCCACGAGGCACACCGCACCCACCGGACGTCCGCCCGCCTCCCGCACGCAGGCGATGCACTCCCGCGTGGAAAGGCCGGTGGTCACCACATCCTCCGCGATCACCACCGGTGCCCCAGACGGGATGGTGAAGCCGCGGCGCAGCTGGAAACGCCCCTCCACCCGCTCCGCGAACAGGAAGGGAAGACCCAACTGGCGGGCCAGCTCGTAGCCGAAGATGATCCCGCCCAGGGCGGGGGCCGCCACCAGCGCGGCGCCGAAGCGGCGCGCCGGCTCCACCAGCGGAGCCACCAACCGCTCGGCCCGCCCGGGGTCCATCAGCACCCGGGCGCACTGCAGATAGACCGGGCTATGACGCCCCGAACTCAGGATGAAGTGCCCGTGCAGCAGCGCTCCGCTGTCGCGGAACTCGCGCAGCACCTCCTCCCGTTCCTCGGCGGTGCGCACGACCGGCTCAGGCAACGACCCGCTCCACATAGGTGGTCTCGGGGGAGGCGCGCAGGGCGGCGAGCAGCTGCTGGAGGTGGAGCACGCCCCGCACCTCCACGTCCATGAACAGCTCGTAGATGTTCCGGCTTTTGCCGCCCGTGCGCAGATCGGTGATGTTGATGTCGAGCCGGCCGATGGTGGTGGCCACCTGGCCCAACACGTTCGGCCGATTCAGCACCATGACGCGGATGCGCGCCACATAGCGGCTGTCGTCGTCGCCCTCCGTGCCCCGCCAGAAGAAGGCGAGGGCGTGCGCACCGCTCTCACGCAGCCGCGCCAGTACCGAACAGTCGGCGTGGTGGATGGTGAGCGGCCGCCCGGAACGGATCACCCCGTAGATGTCGTCGCCGCGGATCGGATGGCAGCAGCGGGCCAGGTTGAAGGCGAGCCCCCGCGGCAGTCCCAGGATCGGCCCGTCCTCGCTGCTCGCCGGCCGGCTGCCCTCCTCCTCGCCGCTCGTGGTCTTCTTGCGGCCCTTGACGGGGAAGGGCACCACCTTGCGCCGGGCCTCCTTGCGCGTCCGCTCGCGCAGCTCCGGCCGGACCGTCTCCAACACCAGCCGCGGATGCAGCCGTCCCTCCCCCACCGCCGCCAGCATGGCCTCGGTGTCGGCATAGCGGAAACTGCGCGCCGCCTCCTCGAGCTGGCGCTCGGTGAGGGAAAGCTGTTCGCTCTTGGCGAGCTTGTTGAGCAGCTCGCGCCCGCGCGCCACGAAACTGGCCCGTTGCTTGGATCGGAGCGCCCGCCGGATGCGGGTGCGGGCCTTTCCGGTGACCACGAAGCGCTCCCACTCGGGAGAAGGCGAGGCGTTGCGGCTGGTGATGATCTCCACCTGATCGCCGTTCGCGAGCCGGGTGTGGAGGGGCACGATGCGGCCGTCGATCTTCGCCCCGACGCAATGGTCCCCGACCTCGCTGTGGATGGCGTAGGCGAAGTCCACCGGCGTGGCGCCGCGCGGGAGCGCGATCACGTCTCCCTTGGGGGTGAAGACGAACACCTGGTCCTGGTGAAGGTCGAGCTTGGTGTTCTCGAGGAACTCGTCCGGGGTCTCGGCGTGCTCGAGGATCTCCAGAAGCTCCCGCACCCAACGATAGCGCCGCCCGTCGGTGACCGGTTGCTCCTGCTTGTAGGCCCAATGGGCGGCCACCCCGAGCTCGGCCACCTCGTGCATCTCGTGGGTGCGGATCTGGATCTCGATCTTGCGTCCCTCGGGACCGAGGATGGTGGTGTGCAGGGAACGATAGCCGTTGGGCTTCGGGATGCTGATGAAGTCCTTGAAGCGGCCCGGCAGGGTGGTGTAGCGGGCATGGATGACCCCGAGGGCCGCATAGCACTCGCCCACCGTGCGCACGATCACCCGAAAGGCGACGATGTCCGAGAGCTGCTCGAAATTGACGTGTTTGCGCTGCATCTTGCGCCAGATGGAGAGCGGGGTCTTTTCGCGTCCGCTCACCTCGGCCTCGATGCCGGCCTCCGCCAGCACCTTCTGAAGCTCGCGGCAGATCCGCCCCACGAGATCGGTATCGTCACGCCGCAACTGCTCGAGCCGGCGCAGGATGCTCGCCCGGGCGTCCGGCCACAGCTCCGCGAAGGCCAGATCCTCGAGCTCCACCTTCATCCGGTTCATGCCGATGCGCTCGGCCAACGGCGCGTAGATCTCGAGGGTCTCGCGGGCGATCCGGCTGCGTTTGTCGGGATCCCGGACGAAGTGCAGGGTGCGCATGTTGTGGAGACGATCCGCGAGCTTCACCAGGAGCACGCGGATGTCGTCCGACATGGCGAGCAGCAGTTTGCGGAAGTTCTCCGCCTGCGAGCTCTTGACCGCGTGCGGACGGATCTTGCCGAGCTTGGTCACACCGTCGACCAGGCGGGCCACGGTGGGCCCGAACAGACGCTCGATCTCGCTCAACGCCACCCCGGTGTCCTCCACCACGTCGTGGAGCAGACCGGTGGCGATGGTGGCGGAATCGAGCCGGTACTGGGCGAGGATGCCGGCCACCTGGACCGGGTGGTGGAAGTAGGGATCGCCCGAGGCGCGCCGCTGGGGGCCGTGGGCGCGCATGGCAAACACATAGGCGCGGTTGAGCAGATCCTCGTCGGCGCCCGGGTCGTAACTCTTGACCAGCTCCACGAGCTCGTACTGGCGCAGGATCTGCTCGCGCCCGCCCGCCCGTGGCGCCGCGCTCGCGGGGGTACCCGCCTGGGACCTGCCGGAGGAAGCCGCCTCGGGCGCCGCCATGGCCGCCCCCCGCCCTGGGGATCAGTCCGTGTCGGTCACATCGAAGTCGGCGTAGGATTGGCCATCGGGAAGGCCCTGTCCCTCGCCCTCCTCGAGGGCGGGCAGGGGAATGGCGCTCGCCACCTCCTTCTCGGGATCGTGCGGCTCCTCCTCGCCCGCCTCTTCCACCGGCGTGTAACGCCTGAGCCCGTAGATGAGCTCGTAGCGCAGATGGTCGAGATCCACGGTGGCCTCGGCGATCTCACGCAGCGCCACCACCGCGTTCTTGTCGTTGTCCCGGCTCACCGTGAGCGGAGCACCGGCGGCGATGTCCCGGGCCCGCTGGGCGGCCAGCATGACGAGCTCGAAGCGGTTGGGGACCCTCTGGATACAGTCCTCGACGGTGATTCGCGCCATGCTCGACTCCGGCGTCTTTGCGGCCGCCCTTCACATAGGCGTGGAGGGCTTCCAGGGCAAGCAACGGCGCGGCGAACTCCCAGAACCCGGCACCGATGCGGGCGATCGGGTCAGGATTCCCGCGCACGTCCCATCTCCAGGAACTTCGCCCGCCGGCGCGCGGCCAGTTCCGCTCCCGGGATCTCGGAGAGCTCATCGAGATGCCGGACCAGCGCATCGCCCACCCGCTCCACCGTCGTCTGCACCCCGCGGTGGGCGCCGCCCAAAGGCTCCTCGATGATCTCGTCCACGAGCCCCATGGATTGGAGATCCTGGGCGGTGAGCCGCAGCGCGTCCGCCGCCTCCTCCGCCTTGTCCTGGCTGCGCCACAGGATGGCGGCACAGCCCTCGGGCGAGATCACCGAATAGATCGCATGCTCCAGCATCAACACCCGGTCCGCGGCGGCGATGGCGATCGCACCGCCGGATCCGCCCTCGCCGATCACCACCGCCACGATCGGCACCGCGAGGTCGAGACAGGTGTCGATGGACCGCGCGATGGCCTCCGCCTGTCCGCGTTCCTCGGCTCCAATACCCGGATGGGCGCCCGGCGTGTCCACGAAGCTCAACACCGGCAGCTGGAACCGCTCGGCCAGACGCATCAGCCGCACCGCCTTGCGGTAGCCCTCCGGGCGCGCCATGCCGAAGTTGTGCCGCACCCGGTCCTCGGTCTCGCGCCCCTTCTCCTGCCCGATCACCATCACCGACCGGCCCCTAAAACGCCCGAGGCCGCCGAGCAGCGCCGGATCCTCGGCATAGGATCGATCGCCGGCGAGCGGCACGAAATCCTCGATCAACCCGGCCACATAGTCCCGGAACCGGGGCCGGTCCGGATGCCGCGCCACCTGGGTCTTCTGCCAGGGCGTCAGGCGCCCGTAGGTCTGGGTGAGCAGCTTGGTGACCCGGGCCTCGAGCCGCGCCACCTCGTCGCCCAGATCGAGCGCACGGGATTCCATCAAGCGGCGCAGCTCCTTGATCTTGCCCTCGAGCTCGGCGATCGGCCGTTCGAAATCGAGAAGGAAGCTCATGGCGCCCCCGACGCCGTCCGCCCCGCCATCTGGAGAGGGGATGGAGGCCTGTCAACCGGCTGCCCGAGCGGTGCCCGCGGCCCCCGGGTGCCGCCGTCACGCGGGGCGGGAAAGCGCCAGGCGGGCGAGGATCGGGGTGTGGTCGGAGGCCTTGGGGCGGCCGCGGGGCTCGCGGTCGATCCACACCGCCTCGAGCCGGTCCACCGCCTGCGGCGACAGCAGCAGATGGTCGATGCGAATGCCGTGGTCGAGCTGGAAGGCGCGCCCCTGGTAGTCCCAGAAGGTATAGGCGCCGGTTTGGTCGGGATGGAGGGCCCGGAAGGCGTCGTAGAGCCCGAGGTTCAAAAGCGCGCGGAAGGCGCGCCGGGATTCCGGACGGTAGAGCGCATCGCCCTCCCAGGCGGCGGGGTCGTAGCAGTCCTGGGGTTCCGGGATGACGTTGTAGTCCCCACCGAACACCAGGCATTCGTCCTCGAGAAGGACCTCCTCGGCGTGGCGGTGCAGCCGCGCGAGCCAGCGCAGCTTGTAGGCGAACCTGGGACCTTCCACGGGATTGCCGTTCGGAACGTACAGGGAGGCCACCCGCAGCCCGCCGGTGAACGCCTCGGCGAACCGGGCCTCGGCATCCTCCTCCTCGCCGGGCAGGCGCAGGGCCAGGCTCTCGATGGGAAACCGGCTCAGGATGGCGACGCCGTTTCGCCCCTTCTCGCCGCACACCAGACTGTTGTAGCCGAGCTCCTCGAGCGGCTCGCGGGGGAACGTCTCGGGGGTGCATTTGATCTCCTGGAGGAGCAGCACATCAGGCCGCACCTTCTCGAGCCAGTCGCACAGGAGCGGCAGCCGTGCCCGGATGGAGTTGACGTTCCAGCTCGCCACCGTGATGGACATCGCCCAAGGCTCTCCCGCACCGTGCCCCCTCCACCCTGAAGCGGACGAAACCGGCCGGCAAGGGGTGGGGGTTCCGGCGGCGTTCCCTTGCGGGCGGAAAGCGGCTCGGCTAACGGAGCGCTCCCGACGGCGCGTCCCCGCACATGGAGGTGAGGAATGGCGAATCCCGGCGGAATCGCAGCGGACCGTTTGCGCAGCCTGGTGGAGCGGATCGAACGGCTCGAGGACGAAAAACGGGAGATCCAGGAGCAGATCCGGGAGGTGTATGCGGAGGCCAAGGGGGAGGGGTTCGACGTGAAGGTGATGCGCCAGGTGATCCGCTTGCGGAGGATGAAGCCCCAGGAGCGGGGCGAGCAGGAGGAGCTCCTGGAGCTGTACAAGGCCGCCTTGGGA
>JALSGW010000310.1 GCA_026982585.1 Alphaproteobacteria bacterium
CCCACCACCCGCTCCCGCTCCAGCACCACCACACAGGTCTCGGGCAGGAAGGCGAGCAGGGTGGGACGGCTGGGCGAGGAGGCGAGCAGCAGGGTGCCGGTCTCCGCGATCCCGAAGTCCGCCACCGTCACTCCCACCGCATCCTCCGGCCGGGCGGTGCCGCGGCTTACGGTCATGAGCGGCTGGCGTTCGAAGCCGGCGCGATCGAGCAGCGGATCGGGCGCCGCCCGGATCCGCTGGGGCACGCCGTGGTAGCGGAGATAGCGGGCGATGGCCCCCGCCGCCGCGCCGATCTCAGGGATGCGCTCCACCTCGGTGCCGGCCCGGCGCGCCATGCGCACGAACAGCTCCACCGCCGCCTCGCCGCTCACCGCCGCCCGCTTCGGCACCAGATTGGGCTCGGGATCGCGGAAATGGGCCTCGATCCGCGCCCGCGCCTCCTCCTCCGCCTCGGCACTGCGGGCATAGATGCGCTTCAGCTTGAGGAGCAGCTCCCGGTGGGAGTCGCTCATCGCCGTCGCCCCCGATTCCAGCCGGCGACGAAGCCGCCGCCTTCGGGTGCGGGAAAGTCGCGGCTCCGGGTCCAGCCGGAAGCGCCCGGAAGACGCCGGATGCGCCCCCTGCGCCCGCCGAGCGCGCGCAACGACCAGGAGGCCAGGCCCACCACAAAGCGGTAGAGCCGCGGCCTCAGGGCGATCCAGGCCCAGATGCCGAGCCCGGCCCGCACCGACGGCCCGTGCACCCGTCGCCGGAAGGCCTCCTCCCGCCAGTAGCGCAGCAAGCCCGGAAGCGGGATGCGCACCGGACACACCTCCTCGCAGCGCCCGCAGAAGGTGGAGGCCTCGGGCAGCGGATAGGCCTTCTCGATGCCGAGGAAATGGGGCGTCAGCACCGCCCCCATCGGCCCCACATACACCCAGCCATAGGCATGCCCGCCGATGGCCAGATAGACGGGACAATGGTTCATGCAGGCGCCGCAGCGGATGCAGCGCAGGATGGGGCGGAACCGGGTCGCCAACAGATCGCTGCGGCCGTTGTCCACCAGCACCACATGGAAGGCCTCGGGACCGTCCAGATCCCCCTCCCGCCGCGGTCCGGTGATGATCGTCGTGTAGGCGGAGAATTCCTGGCCGGTGGCCGAGCGGGCGAGCAGGCGCAGGAGGGTGAAGGCGTCCTCCATGCGCGGCACCAGTTTCTCGATGCCGGCCACGACGATGTGCAGACGGGGCAGTCCCTGGGTGAGCTCGGCGTTGCCCTCGTTGGTGACGGTGATCACAGAACCCGTGTCGGCGACCAGGAAGTTGGCGCCGGTGATGCCGGCGTCCGCCTCCAGATAATGCCGGCGCAACACCTGCCGGGCCTCGGCCACCAGGGCCTCGGGGGTGTTGTCCGGGTCGCTTTGGTGATGGCGGGCGAACAGATCGCGGATGCGCTCCTGGGTGATGTGGACCGCGGGCCCGATCAGATGGGAGGGCCGTTCTCCTGCGAGCTGGATGATGTATTCGCCGAGATCGGTCTCCACCCGCTCGAGCCCGGCCTCTTCCATGGCCTCGGCGAGCCCGATCTCCTCGCACACCATGCTCTTGCTCTTGGTCACCCGCCGGGCCCGGTGCTGCTCCAACAGCCGCAACACCAAAGCCCGCGCCTCGGCCGCATCGCGGGCGACGTGCACCTCGCCGCCGGCCGCCCGCACCCGTTCGGCGAACCGCTCGAGGTAGATGTCGAGATGGGCCAGCACATGGTCGCGGATACGGGCTCCGATCTCCCGCAGCTCGTCGAACTCCGGAAGCTCGTCGATCGCCCGCCGACGGGTGTCCTGCCAGCCGCGGCGCACCACGGCAAGCGCACGCTGGAGCTCGCCGTCGTCGAGCGCGCGGCGGGCTTGCTCGCGCAGGGAAAGGGGCTCGGCCCGCATGATCAACCGGCACCCGCGATCGGCGGCCGATCCAGCCGGCCGGCCAGCACCTCCGCGTAATGCCGCACCTCGACCCCCGACCCGGAGCGGCGCAGGCGTCCGGCGATGTTCATGAGGCAGCCGAGATCGCCCGCGAGCACGAGCTCAGCGCCGCTCTCCCGGATGCGGGCCACCTTCTCGTCCACCATGCGGGTGGAAATCTCGGGATATTTGACGCAGAAGGTGCCGCCGAACCCGCAGCAGCTCTCGCATTCCCGCATTTCCACGAGCTCGAGGCCTCCAACCTGGGCGAGCAGACGCCGGGGCTGCTCCTTGATGCCGAGCTCCCGGAGGCCCGAGCAGGAATCGTGGTAGGTGGCGCGCAGCGGAGCGGGCAGGGAGACCGTAACCCGCGCGCCCCGCTCGCACAGAAAACAGGACAACTCCTCCACCCGAAGGGACAGCGCCCGGGCCCGCTCGGCCAACTCGGGCTGGTCCGCGAACAGGGCGGGATAATGGACACGGATCATCCCGGCACAGGACCCCGAGGGCACCACCACCCGATCGAAGGGTTCGAGCAGCTCGATGTTCTGCCGGGCGAGCCTTTGCGCCCGCTCCCTGTCGCCGCTGTTGTAGGCGGGCTGGCCGCAGCAGGTCTGGCCCGGGGGCACCACCACCTCCGCCCCGCAATCCGCGATCAGCTGGGCCGCCGCATAGCCGATGGTGGGGCGGAACAGATCGACCAGACAGGTGGCGAACAAAGCGACCTCCGGCCTCGCCATGGCGGCATCCCTTCCTTGCCGCGGCCCAACCTAGCGGAGGCAGGGCGCTTCGCACAACGTCGGCCGTGACCGCGCGTCGCAGCCCGGGCGAGGCGCCTGCGCTCGCCTTCGCCTGTACCGCCTAGAGATCGATGTCGGCGATCACCGGGCGATGGTCGGATCCCACCGCCTCCTGGTCGATGCGCGCGCTCTGCACCCGATCCACCAGCCAGGCCGAACAGAGGATGTAGTCGATGCGCTTGCCGTTGCAGGTGTCGCCTTCGGCTTCCCCGTGTCCGGCCACCACCCAGCAGTCGATGAACCCGTCGCGGTTCACGAGCCGCCCGTAGGGCCCCGCCATCGGCCCGATGATGCGCTCATACTCCTCGGAATCGGCGGTGAAGTTGAGATCGCCCAGGATCACCGCCTCGCGGGGCATGGGCGGCATGTCGCCCTCGAGCCAGCCCGCCCGGGGATCGGGATGACCGCCGCACCACGCACCGCCCTCGGCATAGGCGCGCCGGTTGATCTCGAGCAGCATCTCCACCTGCGGCAGGCGGGTGGCCGGCGAGAGGTGGGAGAGATGGGTGCAGTAGATCCGCACCGGCTGCCCCTTGGGGCTGCGCACCACCGCCTCGAGCGCGCCCTGCTGGATGGAGTGCTGCTTGAGGGTGCCGTATTTGGGCAGCGGAAAGTTGCGCGAGCTGATGATCGGGCTCTTCGAGAGGATCATGTTGCCGAACTGGCGGCGGCGGTTGGGATCCTCGGGCGTGCCGGCATGGACGTCGAGATTGGCGCCATAGACCCAGTGGTAGCCGGGCATCCGCCGCGCGATCTCGCGGGGCTGATCGGTCTCGCGGGTGCGCTTCCAGAACCGCTCCACCTCCTGCAGGCCGACCACGTCCGGATCGTGCCGCAGGATCTCCGCCACCACCCGGTCGAGATCGAAGCGTCCGTCCCGACCCACCCCGTATTGGATGTTGTAGGTCAACAACCGCATGCCCGGTTCCCGCGGCCCTCGCTGCCGGCGCCAAGTCTGGTGGGGTGTCGGCGATCAGCGCGCATCGATCCGACACCAAGGGACATTGAGACGACAGAAGGGACCCGACCGTACCAGAGCGCGTCCGCGCCCGCTCGCCCACAGCTCCGCCCCGGGCACCGGCAGGCCATGACGACAGATCCGCACCAAACCGAGGCCGGAGAGCGCATCCCGGAGCGCCGTCGCGACCCGCTCCTCCCCGGGCGGACGCAATGCGACCCGCCAAACCGCCCCCTCTGTGGCGCTGAGCGCCCGGACCAGCCGCAACACGCCCGAGCGCCCGCACGCCTCGAGATCGGCCACCGCCAGCCGATGCGCCCCGGCGTCCGCAAACATGCGGGCGAACAGCGCAACCGGCCGGCACCAGCGCAGCCGATCGCCCCTGCGCTCCACCCGCACCCCCTCGAGCGCCAGCGCCGCGATGCCGATCAACGGCCGGGAAAACAACACCGCCGCACCCACCACCTCCCTAAGCTGTGCGTGTGCGCCCGCTCCGCCGTTTTGCCAACAGAGCTCCAGGGCCGAGGGGGCGAAAGCGTAGCCCATCGCCTCGGCCTGCCCGCGGGCGCGTTCGAACCAGGAGCGCAGCAGCCCGAGAGCGATCTGCGGCCAGAAGACGAGATCGCAAGGGACCCCGGCATGCTCGGGCCGGAAGCCCGACCCGGCCGCGAAGCGCGCCTCGATGGCCCTGAAGGCGCGCGGCCAGCCGGCGGCCTCACCCCACCCAAGCCCGGGCAGCCGGTCGCAGGTCTCGCACAGGAATGGAAGATCGTCCTCTCCGCCCCGGCCCTCATGCCTTAGGAGGAGCGGCATGGACATCGGCAAGCCTTCGCTCCGTCTCCCGGTCGAAGAGGATACTATCCTGAGGCGCGAATGTCAGCCCGAGTTGATCGCCTTCTCGGTAAGGAACGCTGGCCCCTCCCTGCAGCACCCGCAGCGGCCCCATGGGGGTGTCGAGGAGCAACAGGGTTTCGCGTCCCATCGGCTCCACGTCCACCACCCGGGCGGGGATGCCGGCGCCGTCGAGGGCGATGGATTCCGGCCGCAGGCCGAGCACCACCGCCCCGGCCACATCGCCGCGCAGCTCGAGGGTGAGCTCGCCGACCCTTAACCGGCCGTCCGCCGCCTCGCCCTCGACCAGGTTGATCGGCGGCGCGCCGATGAAGCTCGCCACGAACAAACTGTCGGGACGGCGGTAGAGGTCCTCGGCGGTGCCGATCTGTTCGATGCGGCCCGTGCGCATGACGACGATGCGGTCGGCCATGGTGGTGGCCTCGATCTGGTCGTGGGTGACCAGCACCGTGGTGATGCCGGTCTCCCGCTGCAGGCGCTTGATTTCCGAGCGCATGGACAGGCGCAGCGCCGCATCGAGGTTGGAGAGCGGCTCGTCCAGGAGCAGAAGCTGCGGCTTCTTCACGAGTGCCCGCGCGAGGGCCACCCGCTGCTGCTGGCCGCCCGAGAGCTGCGCCGGCATCCGTTCGAGCAGCTCCTCCACCCGCACCATGCGCGCCGCCTCGAGCGCGAGCCGCTCCGCCTCCTCCCGCGGCACGCCCTTGAACTTGAGCGGGAACATGATGTTGCGCTTGACGTTCATGTGCGGATAGAGGGCGTAGGACTGGAAGACGATGCCGACGTTGCGGTCCTTCGCCTCCACCTCGTTCACCCGCGCCCCGTCGAAGAGCAGATCGCCCGCGGTGGGCATGTAGATGCCCGCCAGCATGAACAGGGTGGTCGACTTGCCGCAACCCGACGGCCCCAGGATGGCCACGAACTCCCCGTCCTCGATGACGAGGTTCATGTCCTCCACCGCCACCACCGCACCCCACTGCTTGCGGATGCCGCGGAGCTCGATGCGCGCCATGGCTCAACCCTTGATGCCGCCCAGGGTCATCTGCACCAGGTACTTCTGGCAGAAGATATAGAGGAGAAGACTGGGAAGGATGTAGAAGACCGCCACCGCCGCCACGATCCCATAGTCCACTCCCATGATGTCCTCGGAAACCCAGAAAATATAAAGGCTCATGACCCAGTTCTGCTTCTCGAAGAGCAGGGTCCGGACGAAGACGTATTCCTCCCACCCTTTGATGAAGGCGAACACCCCCACCGCCAGCATGCCCACCTTCACCTGCGGCAGCACCACCTGCAAGAACGCCTGCCGACGCGAGGCGCCGTCGGTCATGGCGCTCATCTCGATGTCCCAGGGCACGGCGTCGAAGAACCCCTTCATGATGAAGATGGCGAAGGGCAGCTCGAGGGTGGCGATGACCAGGATCACCCCGGTCAGGGTGTCGAGCAGCCCGCTCCAGTACATCAGGAGGAAGATGGGGATGATCAGGGTCATGGCCGGAAAGGCGTGCAGCACGAGCAGCCCCTGCAGGAAGCCGGAACGGCCCGGGAACTGGAAGCGCGAGAGATAGTAGCCGGCAAGCGTCGAGACGGTGAGCACCAGCGCCGTCTGGGTCACCGCCAGCGCGAGCGAGTTGCGGAACGCCACCCACACCGAGGGAAACTGCGCTTCCGCCGTGGCGCGGCCGCGGATGTCGGCGACGATGTCCGGGTTCCACAGGAACCGGTAGTTCTGGGCGTGGAGGTCCTGCCCCACCAGGAGCAGGAGGGCGACCAGGGCGATCGCCGCGATCATGAGCCCGCCCCACAGCAGCCTGCGGCCCTCGACGAACAGCCGCAACAGCCCGAAGGCCACCACCGCCGGCACCAGCACCCCCGAGGCGCGCCACAGCACCACCGACTCGACACCGCCGGTCTTGGCCGAGACGGAAATCGTCAGCATCCAGAAGTAGGGCAGGATGATCGGCACCGAGACGGTGACGAGAAAGCCGATCAACAGCGAATCCGTAAGCCGCCTGCGGCGGCGCGCCCGCACCGCCAGCATCTGCCAGCGCTCGGCGCCCGCCGGGGCTTCGAGGGTCTGCACCGCCATGGTCAGTGCACCTCGATGCGCGGTTGTTGCAGCAGCCGTTTCATGTCGAAAAAGCGCCACATGAGCAGCGCGAGCGCGATGCCGATCGCCACCAGCACCAGCGCCAGCGCGGCACCATAGGCGTACTGGCCGTTCTCGAAGGCGCGCTTGTAGACGTAGAGGGCGTAGACGGTGGTATCATAGAAGGGCCCGCCGTCGGTGATCAGCCAGATGTACTCGAAGGACACCAGCAGCGAGAGGGTCTGGTAGACGGTGATGAAGGACAGGGGCCAGCGGATCGCCGGCAGGGTGATGTGCCAGACAATCGCGAGCCGTCCCGCCCCGTCGGCGGCGGCGGCGTAGAACAGATGCTGCGGGATCGCCCGGATCGCGCTGGTGAAGATGATCATGCCCATGGAGGCGCCGATGAAACCGTTGGCCAGCACGATCAAAAGCATGGGCCGGTCGTTCATGAGGTCGATCGGGCCCACCCCGACGGTGTTCATGAGGATCTGATTGAGCAGCCCGCGCTCGTTGGGATCGATCACCCAGGCCCAGAGCAGGGCGTAGATCACCGACGGGCTCATGCGCGGCAGCAGCCACACCGCACGGAAAAAGCCGCCGATGCGGTCGGGCACCTGGGTGGTGACCAGGGCCAGGATCAGCCCGAAGGTGACGTTGAAGACGGCGAGGGTGCTGAGGACGTAGACGAAGGTGATGGCCAGCGTCTGGCTCAGGCGCCGGTCGCGGGTGAGCATGCGCTCGAAATTCTCGGTGGTGAATTCGGTGACCTTGAGGGTGCGCCCCATGTCGGTGAAGGCCACGAACAGGTCCACCACCACCGGCGCGATGAAGAAAAAGAACAACAGCAGCGAGGCCGGGCCGAGGAAGATCAGCGCGTTCACGCGCTGGCGCACCGCCATCGAGCGCATCCTTGCCCCCGCTCCCCGAAAGGCCGACGGGGGGCGGCGCGCCGCCCCCCGCCCGCGCTCCGTCAATCGAGGATGATCACCTCATCGCCGATTTCGTTGACCAGCTCGTCGAGCACGAAGTCGGTCGCCGACTTGGGATCGAGCCGCCCCGTCTCGACCGCCTGCACGCCCTTGTAGATGATGGCGTTGAACTGCCCGACGTTGGCGTGGTTGGGCATGAAGGTGGTGTACTGGAGCATGGGGGTGGCCGCCTTCACCGCCCAGCCCTCGGTGTCGAAGATGGGCAGCCCGAGCTGGCTGTACTTGATCGGCAGATGGGCGGTGCTCACCGCATGCAGGGTGTTGAGATAGGGCTGGCTCGCGAGGGCGATGAGCAGAGCGGCGAGCTCCCGGTTCTCGGACTGCGGGTTGACCACGTAGATGATGGGGTGGGAGAGGTTGGCGGGACGGCCGCCCTTCTTGGCCGGCGGGCTGTTGAGCCAGCCGATGGTGCGGAAATAGTCCTCCGGCCCCTCGAAGCCGAACTCCTTCATCTGCGGCGGCACGTTCCAGATGCCGTGGTGCTTGAGGAAGGCGGTCTTCTCGGTGCGGAAGGAGGCGTGCACCGCATCCCACGACCAGCTGGTCATGTTGGCGGGGATCACCCCGGCATCGACGCCGTATTTGAGCCAGTCGTAGAAGTCGTTGAGGGCGCGGCGGCTCGCCTGCAGCTTGCCCTGCTCCTCGTCGTAGGGGTCGAAGCCGAAGCTCGCCAGCAGCATCTGGAAGTCGGGCCCGACGTTGGGGCGATGGACGAGGCCGTATTTGGCCACCCCGGCGTCGACCACCTCCTTGGCCAGATCGACCAGATCATAGATGGTGAACTCGCCCCGGTTCACCATCTCCGGCAAGCCCTCGATGAACTCCTCCGACTTGCCGATCTGGCGCAGCATGTCCTTGTTGTAGAAGAACATGCGGATCTCGGTGTCCTGCGGGATGCCGTAACGGGCGCCCTTGTATTCCACCGACTTCCAGAGCTCCGGGATCATGTCGTCGTAGAACTCCGGATAGGCGGCGATGTGCTCCTCCAGGTTCCAGGCATATCCCGCCTCGACGAAGGCGCCGATCCACTCGTGGGCGGCCACGTAGAGATCCGGCCCCTTGCCGACCGCGAAGGCCTTGAGCAGGTCGAGGGCGTCGGCGTCGTAGCCCCGGGCGTTGCTCTCGAAGAGATCGATCTTCACCCGCACCTCGCTGCCGGCAGCGGCCAGCATGCGGTTGAGCTGGTCGGCGGCGGCGACGATGTTGCCGGCGCGCAGCGGCCCCGAACGATCGGCCCGCGACCAGAGCTTGAGCACCACCTCGCGGGTCTCCTGCGCCGGCGCCTCCGGCGCCACCAGGCCCAAGCCCAGAAGGGCGAGGCCAGTGGACAGGAACAGCGTCCGCAGCTTCATGGCATCACTCCCTTCCCCGTCGCAGGGCTCGCCGCGGCGAGCCCGCTTGTGGTTCGGACGACTGCAGCATGGCACCACCGCCCCCCGCTGGCAACCTTTTGCGAACAGCCATTCCGGGATTCGTGATGGATGGAACGTTTGGTGCAACGGCCGGAACGACCGATGCCAGCCCGGTTGCCGGGGAGCACGGCGAGCATGGGGTGAGGTTCAGAGGGCGCGCGCCTTGGAGCGGGCGGCCGAGAGGAGGGTGTCGACGTCCAGTTTGCGGATGCGGGCGCATTCCTCCCGCGCTGCCTGGAGCAGTTCCGGCCGCACCCCTTCGCGCTCCATGCGCTCCGCCAGCGCCGCCAGCGCGGGCGCGCCGATGTTGCGGCTGGCACCCTTGAGGGCGTGGGCGATGCCGCGCGCCTCCTCCTCCTGGGCGGCGGCGATGCGCGCCAGATAGCGTTCGGCCGAATCCTGGAAGAGGCTGAGCAGCTCGGCCGCGAGCGCGCGGTCGCCTCCGCTCACCTCGTCCAGGCGCGCGGGATCGAGCGGCGGCAGGCCGCCGCGGGCAGGCCCGGCGCGGCGCAACAGCGCGAGCAGCCGCGGAAAGGAGATCGGTTTCTTGAGATAGGCCTGCAGTCCGGCCTCGCGGCAACGGGGGGCCAGCTCCTCCTCCGCCGCCTCCCCGAACACCGCCGCCTGCAGTCCCGGCACCTGTTCCCGAAGCTCGCGGGCGAGCGCGAGTCCGCAGCCGTCCGGCAGCTGCGCCGCCACCAGCGCGTAGGAAAAGGATCTGAGGCGCACCATTTCCCGCGCCTCCCGCGCCGTGGCCACGCAACAGACGGCGTAGTCGAGGCGGTCGAGCACGAGGCGCATGAGGCTCCGGCTCAGGGCCGGATCGCCGACGATCAGGACCGATGTGGCGCCCACGGGCACCGCCGGTGACCTCCGCTGCCGCTCACCACCAACGGGAACTTTTGCCATGGCGGGACATGCGTCAAGGAAAATTCCCTCTAAGGCGATCGATCCCGCCATGCCCGCGCAAGCCCGGCCGCAAGGCGCGCGTTGGCCACCACCAGGGCCCGGTTGAGCGCAAGCGTCCGCCCCCCGCTCGCCCGGGCCAGGTGGGCGAGCAGGAAGGGGGTGGTCTCGGCCCCGCGGATCCCCCGCGCCCGGGCGTCCGCCAGCGCGCCGGCGAGCAGCGTCTCCAGCTCCCCGGGCTCCAGGGCGAGCTCCAAAGGAGGCGGATTGGCGAGCACCAGGCTTGCCGGCCAGCCCAATCGGTCCTGGAGCGCGATGGTCGCGAGGGCTTCCTCGGGGCCCGCCACCTGCGGCACCGGATGGTCGGTGGCATGGAGGTAGAACCCGGGAAGCCGGGTGCAGCGGTAGCCCAAGAGCGGCACGCCCAGGGTCTCCAGCACCTCGAGGGTGCGCGGCAGATCGAGCAGGCTTTTGATGCCGGAGCACACCACCACGAGCGGCGAGCGGCGCAGTTCGGCGAGATCGGCGGATATGTCGAGGGAGCGTTCGCCGCCCCGGTGCACGCCGCCGAGGCCGCCCGTGGCCAGGAAGCGCAGGCCGAGGCGGTGGGCCAGATACAGGGTGGCGGCGACGGTGGTGCCGGCGGCGGCGCGGGCCGCCAACAATGCCGCAAGGTCGCGCACCGACGCCTTGCGCCGTGCCGGCTCCGAGGCGAGCCGGGCGAGCTCCTCTTGTTCGAGCCCGACGCGGATGCGACCGTCCAGGAGGGCGATGGGAGCGGGCACCGCGCCCTCCTCCCGCACCGCCTGCATGGCCTCCGCCGTGGTCTCCACGCCCCAAGGGTGGGGGAGCCCGTGGGTGAGCAGTGCGGTCTCGAGCGCCACCACCGGCGCGCCGGCGGCGAGCGCCGCCCGCACCTCCTCATCGATCAGCCAGGGGGGATCCGTCTTCATCCCGCTCCACCCGCACCGGCGCGCCCTCCCGCACCCGGCCGAGCTGCCGCACCTCGTCCAGCGCCCGTCCCCAGATGTTGCAGGGCGCGGCGAGCCGGCACTCGCCGGCGCGCGAGATGGGTGTGGGGCCGAAGCCGATGGCGATGGCATCGCCCTCCGGCCAGAAGGCCAGCTCCCCGGGCTCCACCACCTCGCGCGCATCGGGCTCCCGCGCCGCGGACACCGGCGTGGTGAAATACACTTCCTCGCCCCATCGCCGGGCGGTGGACGAAAACGGTGCCGCCTCCCACAGGGCGCGCGCGGTCGGGGTGTCCAGCAGCGCGACCCGGATGAACACCTCACCGACGACGATGCGAAGCCGTGGTTGGTCCATCGAAGCTCCTCCTCGCTCCCTCGTCCCCTACGGGCACAGCACCGCAGCGCCCACAAGCCGTCCCTCGCGCAACAGGGCCAGCGCCCGGTTGGCCTCCTCCAGCGGAAAGGTCTGCACCTCGCTCTGGATGCCGGCGCGGCGGGCGGCCTCGAGAAAGGCGATGCCGTCCTCGCGGGTGAGGTTGGCCACCGAGCGCAACACCCGCTCCTCCCACAGCAACCGGTAGGGGAAGCTCGGGATGTCGCTCATGTGGATGCCGCCCAGCACCACCACCCCGCCCTTGCGCACCGCCTTCAGGGCAAGGGGCACC
>JALSGW010000311.1 GCA_026982585.1 Alphaproteobacteria bacterium
CGCTCGACCGTCCTCGCGCTCGTCCCAAACCGCCGCCGGGGGCACTATGACCGAAGGCGGGCCGGGAACCAACCCCCCATCCCCATGGCGCTGGTGGCGCCGCAGACGGGCGCGCCGGGAGCGCGCCGCGCGGCTCTATGCCGCGGTGGTGCGCGCGGCCCGCGCGCCCTTTCTTTACCGGGAGCTTGAGGTTCCGGACACGGTGGAGGCCCGCTTCGAGATGGTGTCCCTGCACCTGTTGGTGGTGGCCCGCGCGCTGCGCCGGCACGGCGGGGAGGAGGCGGCCCTGGCCCAGAGCCTCGTCGATACCTTCTTCACCGACTTAGATCGCAATCTGCGCGACATGGGAATCGGCGATCTGTCCATGGGCCGGCACATGAAACGGCTGCTTCGGACCTTCCTCGCCCGCGCCCGCGACCTCGAGGCGGCCCTTGCTGCGCGGGACGAGAAGGCGCTCTCTGCCCTGCTCGCGCGCAATCTCGGCGAACCCAGACCCCATGATGAGGCGCTCACAGCCCTCGCCCGCCGCTTTCTGGAGCTGGATACGCGCTTTCAGCAGGCGGATCCCGCCCAGCTCACCGATCCCGACCGCTGGCCCATGGAAGGCGGGCGCTAGCCCGAGCCGCGGCGTCTTCTCAGCCAGGGCACGAGGCGCGCGCAGGCCGCGTCGATCACGCGGGCTTCGGCTGCGAAGGAAAAGCGCACATAGCGGTGTCCGCGTTCGGGATCGAAGTCGATCCCCGGGGTGGCGGCAACGCCGATGTCCTCCAGCATGTCCCGGCACAGGCGCACCGAGTCCGCTCCAAAGGGCGTGATGTCGGCGTAGAGGTAAAAGGCACCCTCGGGCGGGCTCAGCCTCTCCACCCCCGCCTCCCGCAGGGCCGCGAGCAGACGGTCGCGGTTGCGGCGGTACGCCGCGACCCGCAGGTCGAGCGCGTCGCGGGCGTCGTACAGGGCGAGCGCCGCGTACTGGGAGATGGTGGGCGGGGCGATGAACAGGTTCTGGGCGAGCCGGGCCACCGGCTCGAGCAGCCGCTCCGGCACCACCATCCAGCCCAGCCGCCAGCCGGTGAGCCCGAAGTATTTCGAGAAGCTGTTGATCACCAGCACATCGCAATCATAGGCGAGGGCCGTCTGGGCCGGGCGTTCGTAGGTGATGCCGTGGTAGATTTCGTCGCTGATCAGCCACACCCCGTGCCGGCGGCACCAGGCGGCGATGGCGCCGAGCGCCTCCGGATCCAGCATGCTGCCGGTGGGATTGGCCGGGCTCGCCAGGATCAGGCCGCGGATGGGGCCGGCCCGCTGGAGGGTCTCGGGGGTCGGCTGGAACTTGTCCTCGATGCCGGCCGCGATCGCCACCGGCTCCAGGTCCAACGCCCTGAGGATATTGCGGTAGGCGGGATAGCCGGGCTCGGCCAGCGCCACCCGGTCCCCGGCATCGAAGGCGGCGAGGAAGGCGAGCAGGAAGCCGCCCGAGGCGCCGACCGTGAGCACGATGCGCTCCGGGGCCACCTCCAGATCGTAGTTCTCCCGATAGGCGCGGGCGATGCGCTCGCGCAAGGCTCCAAGCCCCAGGGCCTCGCTGTAGCCGAGAGGGGCTTCGCAGAGCGCCCGTTCCACCGCGGCGCGGGCCCGCTCGGGCAGCGGCACGCCC
>JALSGW010000312.1 GCA_026982585.1 Alphaproteobacteria bacterium
GAGCGGTCTCGCACGGATCCCGATAGAGCGGACGACCCCGCAGCTCAGCCCTCGGGCCGCCAGGGTTCGTAGTCGCCGGTGGCGGCCTGGCGTCGTCCCCCGGCGAGCAGATGACCGGGCGGACGGAAGGCTTCCGGGCCTCCGCTCGGATTGGGGCGGTGCGGCTTCTCCCAGCGCTTGCGCCGCACGCCCTGTCTCTCCGGCGGCTGCTCCACGGTGTGGTGGAGCCAGGCGTGCCAGCCTGGCGGCACCGACGAGGGCTCGAGCTCGCCGTCCCCGGCATACACCACCCAGCGCCGCTCGCTGCGCCAATCCCGCGCCCCCCGCTCGCGGTAGTAGCGGTTGCCGAACTCGTCCTCACCCACGAGCTCGCCCCGAAACCGGGTCCACAGCCGGGTCCCCAGGCGATTCCAGCTCAACCAGGACATGGCCACCTTTCGGCTCCAGCTCCAAGCCGCACGGCAATATGTGCGAGCGCGCCAGCTCCGTCCAGCCGACCCTTCGCCCCTGTTGCCGCACCGCCACTGTGGACAGCATGGGACAACGCCCGCTTGTCCCCACATCCGCGCCGCGCTGTGGATGGAGGCGCTGGAGCCGGGCTGAGCGCGGCTCCACATTGCGTCAGCGCTGCAGACCCGCTGCGGAGCCTGAGCCGACCTCCATCACGCCTCCACCCTGAACCCCCGGCCTCGCGCGCCGCCGCGGCCGCAGCGCCGTCTCGCACCGGTCATCTACATGTTGTTGCGTTCGCGCGATGATCATGCTAGATTTTGTGTCGCCTGCTCGAGGGCGCCGGCGAAGCCCCGTGGGTGCGGCCGCCAGGGTTGGCCGTGCGGGTGCCGCAAAGGGGGCCGCGAACGCAAGCTCTTGTGGAATGGCTCGGCGGGCGTTAAACTGGACGTTGAGTGATGGTGTCCTCAGCGGGCGGTGAGGGAGCTGGAGTCCAGAAATCGCGATATAAGAAAACGCTCCTAGTGAGGCGACGTTTGACGAACATTGTGCGAACGGTCTAGAAGGACGGTTGGAGGAGAGAGGAATCCATGAAGATCCAGCGGTTCTACACCCGCCCCGGTGAGGACCCCTATGCCGGCATCGCCTTTCGGCGGGCCAGCAGCGAGATCCGCAACCCCGACGGCAGTCTGGTGTTCCGTTTCGAGGATCTCGAGGTGCCGGCGCACTGGTCGCAGGTGGCGGTGGACGTGCTGGCGCAGAAGTATTTCCGCAAGACCGGGGTGCCGCGGCGGCTCAAGCGGGTGGCCGAGGAGGGCGTGCCGTCCTGGCTGCAGCGGCGGGTGGCGGACGAGGAGGCGCTTGCGGCGCTACCCGAGGAGGAGCGCTGGACCGGCGAGCACAGCGCCAAGCAGCTGTTCGACCGGCTCGCCGGCACCTGGACCTACTGGGGCTGGAAGCACCGCTATTTCGACAGCGAGGAGGACGCCCGCGCCTTCTTCGATGAGCTGCGCTACATGATGGCGGCCCAGGTGGGCGCGCCCAACTCGCCGCAGTGGTTCAACACCGGCCTTCATTGGGCCTATGGCATCGACGGGCCCGCCCAGGGGCACTATTGGGCGGAGCACGAGAGCGGGGCGGTGCACCCCTCCTCTTCCGCCTACGAGCGGCCGCAGCCGCACGCCTGTTTCATCCAGTCG
>JALSGW010000313.1 GCA_026982585.1 Alphaproteobacteria bacterium
GCGCGCCCCACCTATCTCGCCTACGGGCTGGTGTCGGTGAGCTACCACTGGAACAACTTCCTGTGGCCGCTCGTGGTCACCAACTCGGTCGAATCGCGGCCGCTCACGGTCGGGCTCGCCATCTTCGGCGCCCCGGAATCCGGCGTCGACTGGTCGATCATCTCGGCCGGCACCCTGCTCGCGGTGGCCCCGCTCCTGATCGCCTTCCTGCTCTTCCAGCGCCAGTTCGTGCAGAGCTTCATGTACGCGGGAATCCGGTGAGAGGCGGTGCGGGGCCCGCCGGGATCCGCATCGAGCGGGGGAAGGAACCGGACCGCCGCGGATCGGAACGGGGACGCCCGCCACGGCCACGCCGCCGGGCGGGTCGCGCGGAGAGGGGCGAAGCGTTCCGGATCGGGCGCGGCGTTGCGCTCCGGGCGGTCGTTCTCGCTTCCGGCCGCGCGGCGGGGGTGCGGCCCGGGCGTTCAGGAGGCGGAGCCCACCTCGCGCTCGCGCTCGCTGTGGATGTAGAGGGGCTTGGCGCGCCCTTCCACCACCTCGCGGTTGACCACCACCTCCTCCACGGTGGTCAGCGACGGCAGCTCGAACATGGTCTCGAGGAGAATGCCCTCCATGATCGAGCGCAGGCCGCGCGCCCCGGTCTTGCGCTGGATCGCCTTGTCGGCCACCGCCCGCAGCGCGTCCTCGGTGAAGGTGAGCTTCACCCCCTCCATCTCGAACAGTTTCTGGTACTGTTTGACGAGGGCGTTCTTGGGTTCCTTGAGGATGCGGATGAGGGCCTCCACGTCGAGGTCCTCGAGCGTCGCGATCACCGGCAGCCGGCCCACGAACTCGGGGATGAGGCCGTAGCGCAACAGGTCCTCGGGCTCCACCTCGCGCAGCAGCTCGCCGCTGCGGCGTTCATCCGGCCCCCGCACCTCGGCGCCGAAGCCCATCGAACGCCTGCGGGTGCGCTGGGCGATGATTTTCTCGAGACCGGCGAAGGCGCCGCCGCAGATGAAGAGGATGTTGGTGGTGTCCACCTGCAGGAACTCCTGCTGGGGATGTTTGCGCCCGCCCTGGGGCGGCACCGAGGCGACGGTGCCCTCGATGATCTTCAACAGCGCCTGCTGCACGCCTTCGCCCGAGACGTCGCGGGTGATGGAGGGATTCTCGGACTTGCGGCTGATTTTGTCGATCTCGTCGATGTAGACGATGCCCCGCTGCGCCCGCTCGACGTTGTAGTCGGCCGCCTGCAAGAGCTTGAGGATGATGTTCTCGACGTCCTCGCCCACATAGCCGGCCTCGGTGAGGGTGGTGGCGTCGGCCATGGTGAAGGGCACGTCGAGGATGCGGGCGAGGGTCTGGGCGAGCAGGGTCTTGCCCGATCCGGTGGGTCCGATCAGGAGGATGTTGGACTTGGCGAGTTCGACGTCCGAGGTCCGATGGCCGTGCGCCAGGCGCTTGTAGTGGTTGTGCACGGCCACCGACAGTACCCGTTTGGCGTGCTCCTGGCCGATCACATATTCGTCGAGCACCGATTTGATCTCGCTCGGGGTCGGCACCCCGGCCTTGCTTTTGGCGAAGGCGTTCTTGTTCTCCTCGCGGATGATGTCCATGCACAGCTCGACGCATTCATCACAGATGAACACGGTCGGCCCGGCGATG
>JALSGW010000314.1 GCA_026982585.1 Alphaproteobacteria bacterium
TGGATGCCGGCCTGGACGATGTGGTGGAATGCTACCGGGCGGTGCGCCGGGAGCTCGCCCTCTACCGGCGGGAGGTGGCGGCCAAGCCGGAGCTCGTGGCGCTCACCAAATGCGACCTGCTGGAACCGCGGCAGGTGGCGGAGCGGCGCGCGGCGCTGGAGCGGGCGACCGGCGCTCGGGTCTATCCGATCTCGGCCCACACCGGAGCGGGGGTGGAGGCGCTGCTGGATGCGGTGCGGGAGGCGCTCGCGGCCCGCCAGGCGGCGGCTTTGAGCGGGTGACCATGGTGCGGGAGGAGGTCAGACGGGCGCTCGACGTGCGGCGGCTGGTGGTCAAGATCGGCTCCGCCCTGCTGGTGGAGCCGGACGGCCGCATCCGTCGCCGCTGGCTGGAGGCGCTCGCGGAGGATCTCGCCGAGCTGCACCGCGAGGGCCGCAAGCTGGTGGTGGTGACCTCGGGGGCGATCGCGGTCGGGCGGCGGCTTTTGGGCCTCGCCCGCGAGCGGCTGCGGCTCGAGGAAAAGCAGGCGGCGGCGGCGGTGGGCCAGATCCGCCTCGCCCACGCCTATGACGACAGCCTCGGCCGCCACGGTCTTGCCACCGCCCAGGTGCTGCTGACCCTTGCCGACACCGAGGCCCGGCGCCGCTATCTCAACGCCCGCGCCACCATGGAGACGCTGTTGCGGCTCGGGGTGGTGCCGGTGGTGAACGAGAACGACACCGTGGCCACGAGCGAGATCCGCTTCGGCGACAACGACCGGCTGTCGGCCCGGGTGGCGGTGATGCTGGGGGCGGAGACCCTGTTGCTGCTCTCGGACGTGGACGGGCTCTATACCGGCGATCCGCTGCGCGACCCGGAGGCCCGTCACATTCCCGAGGTGGCTTCGATCACGCCGGAGATCCGGGCCATGGCCGGGGGCAGCGCGAGCGAGGTGGGCACCGGCGGCATGCGCAGCAAGCTCGAGGCGGCCGAGATCGCCACCGGCGGCGGGACCACGGTGCTGCTCGCGCGCGGCACCGGTCTCCATCCCCTGCGCGCGCTGCGTACGGGCGCGCCGTGCACCCGGTTCGCCGCCCGCACCACCCCCAAACGGGCCCGCAAACAGTGGATCCTGGCCCGGCTCGAGGTGCGCGGCCGGCTGGTGGTGGACGAAGGCGCGGCGGCGGCCCTGCAGCGCGGATCGAGTCTGCTGCCGGCCGGGGTGGTGGCGGTGGAGGGCGCCTTCGAGAAGGGCGATGCGGTGGCGGTGGTGGGCCCCGACGGGCGGGTGCTGGCCAAGGGGATCGTCGCCTACGACGCCGAGGACGCGCGCCGCATCCAAGGCTGCCGCAGCCCCGAGATCGAGGCCCGGCTCGGCTTTCGCGGCCGCGACGAGCTCGTGCACCGGGACGATCTGGTGCTGCTGGGCAGGGGCTGAAGTGCGGGGTGGTGGCGGTGCCGGCGCGGGCGGACGGGTGCACGGCGCCTGTGGGACGCGCTATATGAGGGGCGAGCGATGGCGCCCTTAGCTCAGCCGGATAGAGCAGCTGCCTTCTAAGCAGCGGGTCGGGGGTTCGAGTCCCTCAGGGCGCGCCAAACTTTCCGCCACGACTTCGCGACATGCCGGCGGTATCCAGCCAAGACTCCAAGAGCCGCAGGCGGGTA
>JALSGW010000315.1 GCA_026982585.1 Alphaproteobacteria bacterium
GGCGCAGGGCGGTGGGGTTGCGCGTCTGTCCGCGCGCCGATGTGATGGCGGAGGCTTGCAGGCGGGGGCCGTGGTGCGGGCCGCGAGCGCAGCACAGCTGATCAGCTCCATCGCCGATGCCGGACGGGAGCTTTTGCGCCGCCGGCTGCAGCGGCGCCGCGACATCCTGGACCTGTGCCGGGAGCTGTTGTCGGTGCGGGGCGAAGCGTCGGGCACCGCGCTCGCCCGGGAGGTGGTGGAGGCCTACCGACGGCTCGGGGCGGAGGAACGGCTGGCGTTTTTCCAAAGCCTGCGGGAACGGTTCGGGGTGGACGGCGAACGCCTCGCCCGCGCGCTCGATTCCTGCCGGGCGCGGCCGGATTTCCGCAACCTGCAGGCGCTGCGCCGGGCGGCCGAACCGCCGCGTCAGGAGCTCTTCCGGCGCATCAACCTCGCCCCGGACGGCACCCGCGCCATCGTCGGCATGCGCGCCGACCTTCTAAAGCTGCTGCCCAACCATCCCGAGCTCACCGAGGTCGACGCCGACCTGCTCCAGCTGCTGAGCAACTGGTTCAACCCCGGCTTCCTGAGCCTCACCCGCATCGACTGGAACAGCCCGGCCTCGCTGTTGGAGAAGATCCAGCGCTACGAAAAGGTGCACGCCATCGCCGCCCTGGAAAACCTCAAGCGACGCCTTGCCGAGGACCGACGCTGTTTCGCCTTCTTCCACCCCGCGCTTCCCGACGAGCCGTTGATTTTCGTCGAAGTCGCCCTCACCCGCGGCCTCGCCGACCGCATCGCTCCGCTCGTCGACCAGTCCGCCCCGGTGCTGCCGCCCCGCGACGCCGACACGGCGATCTTTTATTCCATCAACGCCTGCCAGGAGGGGCTGCGCGGGGTCACGCTGGGGAGCTTCCTCATCAAGCTGGTGGTGGCGGAGCTGCAGCGGGAGCTTCCGCATCTGCGGCAGTTCGCGACCCTCTCGCCGGTGCCCGGCTTCCGCCGCTGGCTGGAGCGGACGCTCGCGGAGGGCGGCCTGCCGGCCCGCCTCCACTCCCTTTTGGAATCCCGCATCGACCGGATCGAGGAGGAGGCGGGGGAGGACGCGGAGCTCAGCGCCGCCCTGCTCGCGCTGTGCGCCCGCTATCTGGTCCAGGAAAAAGAGGGGGAGCTTCCCCTGGATCCGGTCGCCCGCTTCCATCTCCGCAACGGCGCGCGCCTCGAGCGCATCAACTGGGCCGCCGACCGCTCCTCCAAGGGGCTTCGGGAGAGCTTCGGCATCATGGTCAACTATCTCTACGAGCCGGGGCGGATCGAGCGCTACCACGAACGTTTCGTGGAACAGGGCGAGGTCACCCATGCGGCGGCGGTGCGCACCCTGCTCGCGCGCCTCTCCCGCTGGGAGGACTGAGCGGGCGACCGCCCAAAGCGCGCCCGCAGGGAGCGGGCCCGGCCGATTTCCGCATGCCGCCCTTCCATGCGCCCATGGGACGGCGTTTTCGGGTTTTCGGACCGCGGCTTACGGGCTGTGCGTGTCGGCGCGTGCGATCGCCCGGGATCGGGTTTGGATCTCCCGCACCCTTCCCCGGTTGGGAACGCCGGATGGCGCGTGGCCGCCGGCTTTCCTCGCCAGCCGGCTTCGGGTCTATTCGCT
>JALSGW010000316.1 GCA_026982585.1 Alphaproteobacteria bacterium
ACCCCACAGCCGCCCGGTGCGGCTGGAGGTCCAGCGGAGCCGCAGACTCGCGGCGCTGGTGGAGGCGGTGCTGCGCCCGGCGCGAACCGATGCCCCGGCGCAGCTCGGCTACACGGCGGCACCCAGGCGCGGGCGCGGCTATGCGGTGTGGGAGCGGTCCCGGGCCGTGGAGCGGCTTGCGACGGTGGCGCTGGCGCGCAGCGAGCTGTTGCGGCTCATGGTGCTGGCGAGCCTGCCGGAGCCGCCTGCGGCGGTGTTGCACGGCACCGCGGTGGCGGACGGAGAGGAGGCGCTTTTGTTCTGCGGCCGCAGCGGTTCCGGCAAGAGCACGCTCGCCGCAGCATTGCTCCTTCGCGGCCATCGCTTGGTGGCGGACGACTACGCGCCGCTTGGGGAGCCGGACAGCGTTCTCGAGCCGGTCAAGCTCGCCTTCGGTCTCAAGCGCACGAGCCCGCTCCTCGATCCCTTCGCACGCCGGTTCGCCCGTCACGCCCGCCTGCGCCTGCGCGGGCGCGAGGTGCACTATTTCACCGTGCCGGTGGTGGAGAGCGCGCTGCCCGTGCGCCACCTGATCTTCCCGCTCTACGAGCCGGGCGTGGAGCCCCAGGCGATCGCCCTCGAGCCGGCGGAGGCGCTGCGCCTGTGTGCGGCGGGAGGCGGCTGGTACCGCGGCAGGCGGCGTTCGGTGGAGCGCTGGCTGGCGTGGCTCGAATCCGTCCCCGCCACCGCCCTGCTCTATCCCGACACCGAATCGGCGCTGAGGCTCTTGGACCGGGCCCGGAGACGGGCCGCCTAGGGGTGTGGGAGCGGTCTCCGACCGGGAGCGGCACGCAGCCCGCAGATCGCGACACCGTCGGCTCCCCTTGGCCGGTTGGCAAGGGGGCGGACGGCGAGGGGCGGCCTGTGTGTGCGGCCGCGGGCGAGCCGGGTCGGTCTTTGCGCTGGCGGCCCCGGCGCCGGGCCGGCCGACAGAGCGGGGGGAGCCTCGGGCTCCCCCCGCCGGGCCCTCCGCGCTGAGCGCCTCGTGGGCCTCAGGCCGCGGCTTCCACCTCCTTGAGGAAGCGTTCCATCTCTTCTCGAAGCTCGCGCGCTTGTTCGGCGACGCGCTGGGCGTCCGCCAGCACGTCGGCGGCGTTGCGGCTGCTGTCCCGCGCGCCGCTTCCGACCTTGTCGATGGTCTGGTCGGTCTCGTTGGCCGAGGCGGCGGCGGCCGCCGCACTGCGCGCGATTTCCTCGGTGGCGGCGCGCTGCTCCTCGATGGCGGCGGCGATGATGGAGGTGGCCTTTTCCATCTCCCGGATCACGTCCCGGATGCCGCCGATGACCTGCACCGACTGGGCGGAGACGTTCTGGATGTCGTTGATGCGGTCGGCGATCTCACGGGTCGCCTCGGCGGTCTGCTGGGCCAGGGCCTTCACCTCCTGGGCCACCACCGCGAAGCCCTTGCCGGCCTCGCCGGCGCGCGCCGCCTCGATGGTGGCATTCAGGGCGAGCAGATTGGTCTGTTCGGCGATCTCGTTGATCAGTTCCACCACCCGGCCGATCTGCTGGGCGGAGTCGCTCAGGTTCTTCATCTGCTGGTCCGCCCCCTCGGCGTCCTGCACCGCCCGCTGGGCGATGGTGGAGGACGCC
>JALSGW010000317.1 GCA_026982585.1 Alphaproteobacteria bacterium
GCGCTTGCGCCGTTGCGCAGCCGAGGGGTGCTGATCCTGGGAAGCGGTGCTCTCACCCACAATCTCGCCGAGGTCATGGCCCGGCTTCGGGCGGGGGATGGCGCGGGCGGTCCGGTCGCCTGGGCCGAGGCCTTCGCCCGCTGGGTGGAGGATCGCATCCGAAGCGGGGATCTCGAGGGTTTGTGCCGCTACCGGGAGCTGGCGCCGGAGGCGGCTCGGGCCCATCCGACCGAGGAGCATCTGTTCCCCCTCCACATGGCCGCGGCGGCCGGCGGCGGGCGCGGCGTCAAGCTTCACGAGAGCTTCGCCTACGGCAGTCTGGCGATGACCGTCTACGCGTTCCCCGGCCTCGCGGTGCGGGAAGCGGCGCAGGAGGCGGCGAAAGTGGTTTGACGACCTCCTGCGCGGGGACTAAAGCTTCGCCGCGAGGGCCGCCCGGGCGCCGGTCCTGGACCGCGCGCAAGCGAGGGGATGAGGGATGTTTCGCCGCAAGGACGCCGATCCGATCCGCTCCGGGGAAGGGCCGCGCGAGGGCCGCCCGGGCCGGGACGAGACCGCCGATCTGCCGCGCCGACAGGCCGAGGCTCCCAAAGCCGCGGTGGAGAAGCCGCCGCTGGTGGGGGCGGACGGCAAGCGGCTGATCGTCGGCAAAGGCATCAGTCTCTCCGGGGAAATCACGGCCTGCGACCGGCTGGTGGTCGAGGGCAGCGTACAGGTGACCCTGAACGACACCCGCGCCATCGAGATCGCCGAAAGCGGCAAGTTCACGAACGGCAAGGCGGAGGTGGACGAGGCGGAGATCAGCGGCATCTACGAGGGCGAGCTGACCGTGCGGCGCCGCCTTTTGATCCGCAGCACGGGCCGGGTGACGGGAACGGTGCGCTACGGCGAGCTCGAGATCGAGCGCGGTGGCCGCATCTCCGGCACCATCTCGATGCTCGAGGAGGCCGGCCAAACCCCGGCCTCTAGACCGCGCAAGGACGGTTGAGCGCGGACGGAGGAACCTCCGGGCGCCAGGGGGAGAAGGGAGCGGCCATGTGGCGCTGGTTGCCGCTTGGTCTGTTGTGGATGCTGGCAGGCTGTGCCGCGGCCTGGGATCCGCTCGACGCCTACCGCGAGCAGGATCCGCCGGCGCCCCTGGCGGGCCGGCTGCTGGACGAGCCGCCGGCGGTGGTGGAGCGCATCGCCCTCATCGGCGCCTCCACGGCCGCGCTTACGCGCGTGCTCGGCGCACCCAGCCTCAAACGCGTCGAACCGCCGGCGGAATACTGGCGTTACAGTTTCCGACGCTGCACGCTCGATCTCTTCCTCTACCGGGATCCGGTGACGGGCGACACGCGGGTGGTCTACGCGGAGGTGCGCGCCACCTGGCCGACGCCGGTTGCGAGCTTCGAGGGGTGCCGGGATCTGGAGGCCCAGCTGCTGTTGCCGCCAGGGGCGGGGATGAAGCGCACCCAGATCCACTGACCCACACCGACGGACCAAAGCAGCCCTGGCTCTCGTCCGCCGTATTCATGCGCCCGTGCGACGCGCGCGGGAGCGTGACGCCCCCGCGCGCCGCACGTGGATCGGACATTGCTGGGTTGGTTGCGGCGGATGGACTTGGCCACCCGCTTTGCCGGGTGTTTCT
>JALSGW010000318.1 GCA_026982585.1 Alphaproteobacteria bacterium
TAGCCCGGGCCATCTCGCGGAAGACTTCGATGGCCTCGCTGGCCAGCGTGGAGGCCTTCCGGCGAAGCACCTCGTCATTCGCGGTGTCAGCAGAGCCCGCAGGGACCACTACCCCCTGCTCGCGGAGCTCGGAGATCCTCGCCCGCACGGTGCCCGCCGCCCGGCCAATCACCTCGGCAATCAGCCGTGCCGGGATTCCCCGGGTGGCGAGGTACTCGACGAGGAAAAGCTCCCGCGCAGTCCAGGGGCGGCGCTGCTTGCGCTCCCAGCTACGTAGATCGGTCCGGGCCCGCTCCGCCGCTCGCCCCAGGCTCGCGGGATCCTGTGGCTCGGGGAGCGGGTCAGGGAACCGCTCCCCCTGCCGCACCGCGCTCACAATTGCGCCGCGCACCGCCACCAGCGGCAGGCGCAGCGCCGCTGCGATCACCCGCGGGTGGTAGCCACGGCTGGCGAGGTAAAGGATGGCCTCGCGTCGTTTGTCGCTCATGCTCCGTTCGCCTCCAGCCAGCGCTCAGCGAGCTCGCTGAGCACATCAGCAAACTCTCGGAACCCGTTGATCGATGCCCAGCTTGCCGCCTCGACGGGGTCCATCTTCCCCGAGACCAGGGAGTTCAGGATTTTCTCCTCCTTCGGGTGGAACTCGTGCGTCTCCGCCCAGTCGAGAAGCGGCCCGAGGAGCTCGTTCGGCTCCCAGGGGATTGGCTCACGATCGTCCGGGGGAACGAACTCGATGCGCGGGTTACCGTAGTACACGAGCGCGATCCAGGCCGCCTCCTTGAGCGTGAAAACCTCCCCGTCCACAACCAGGCCGCCGGGCCCTACGAAGGCCCGCAGCCCCCTGGCATTCAGGTCCTTGGCGAGCCTCTCGATCAGCTTCATGCCCCCTCCCAGGCAAACCGGAGCGCCGCGCCTTGGAAGTGCACGGGCCAGATCCCGGTCGGGCCGTGTCGGTTCTTGGCCACCACCAGCTCGCCCTCTTCGGTGAGCGTGCCGTCCTGACGCGGCTTGCGCCACAGGAGCATCACCACATCGGCGTCCTGCTCGATGGCCCCCGAGTCGCGGAGATGCGAGAGCTCGGGGCGCTTATCCCGCTTCTGCTCGGCCTGCCGGTTGATCTGGGCCAGGGTGAGCACGGGCACGTCGAGCTTCACCGCCAGGCGCTTGAGGGTGCGGCTGATGCGGGCAACCTCGAGCTCCCGGCGCTCCTCACGGGCGCTGGGATGCACCAGGCCGAGGTAGTCGACCACGTAAAAGTCGGCTCCGGCCCTGCGCATGTCGGCGTAGAGCGCCTCGGCGTGATCCACGTCGTCGCGCACGAAAAGCGGCACGTCGAGCAGGTCGAGGGCGCGCTCGAGGTTTTTTGCGTCCCTGAGCTCGTGCAGCGGAACGCCGAGCACCTGCGAGATCAGCCGGGCGCCGAGGGTCCAGGCCGGCATCTCGAGGCTGTAGAAGACCACCTTCCGCCCCGCCCGGGCGGCGATGAGGGCGAACTGGAGGGCGAGCGCGGTCTTCCCCACCGCGGTGCGGGCGGCCAGGATGTAGTGCCCGCCGCCGTCAAAGCTGGGAAAGGCGGGGTCGCGAGCCACCGCGATCGGCGGCTTCCGGCGCCCCTCGCGCTCGGCCCGCCAGC
>JALSGW010000319.1 GCA_026982585.1 Alphaproteobacteria bacterium
GCCCGAGCGACGAGGTGGATCGCAGGCGCGCCCGGCCGTTGCTCCGCACTCGCTCCCTCATCCATCCATCGGGACACCACGGGCCGAGGGCGCGCTCGTCCACCGTGCACGAGGCTCCGCGCGCTCGCCCACCCATCCGCGAAACCGTCCCGTCGGCACCGGATCCAAAGCCCGGCGTCGCCCGGCGTCCGATCGAAAGGCCGGCCGCCCGATCCCGACCGCACCGCCGTCCCGCTTCGCCATCCCGCTTCGGAGGGTGTCCCGGGGGCGATGCCCGGGCGACCGCACACCGTCCTCCAAGCCGCGCCGCACACCGCATCCGCTTTCCGCCTTGCGGCCCGCTCGCCGCCCCTTCCCCGCCGGCTTCGAAGAACGCGCCGCCAGACGCACCCGGGCCTGCGCACGAGGCGCGGTGCGGCGATCGCCCCCGACCCGATCCGCGGCCGTCCTGCCGGGCCGCATCGCCCCGACCTTCGCCCGAAGGCGCAGGTGCGAAGGTTTCAGCGCGCGGGCAAGCCGGCCGCGGTTGTGGCGATGGCGTGGTGTCGCATGCGTGATGGCGTCGGCATCCCGCGCATCACCGATCGCAGCGGGAGATCGGGGCTCCGCACGCGCGACGGCGCCGGAATCACCGGCATCACCGATCGCACCGGGGGATGGTGGCTCCGCACGCGACGGCCATACCAATAGCGTGTTTCAGGGATGATGGATGATACGCGGGGCTCCGCACGCGACGGCCATAGCCGTGCGCGGTCGGGCTCAGCCCGGGACCTGGAAGCTCTGCACCAGACTGCCCACGATCAGATACCACCCGTCCACCAGCACGAAGAAGATCAACTTGAACGGCAGGGAGATCATGACCGGCGGCAGCATGAGCATGCCCATGGACATGAGGATGGCGGCCACCACCAGATCGATCACCAGAAACGGCAGGTAGAGCAGAAAGCCGATCTCGAAGGCGCGTCGGAGCTCGCTGATCATGAAGGCGGGCACCAGCACCCGGAAGGGTGTCGCCGACGGTTCTGGAGGCGGCTCGAGGCCGGCGATGTCGAAGAACAGCTGCAGGTCCTGCTCGCGCACCTGGGCCAGCATGAAGCCGCGAAACGGCTCCGCCGCCCGCGCGAAGGCGGTGGTCTCGTCGATCTCCTCCCGGATCAGGGGTGCGACCCCCTCCTGCCAGGCGCGCTCGAAGGTCGGCTGCATCACGAACAGGGTGAGGAACAGCGCAAGCCCGATCAACACCACATTGGGCGGCGACTGCTGGAGCCCGATGGCGGTGCGCAGAAAGGAGAGGGCGATGACGATGCGCACGAAGCTCGTCACCATCACGAGCAGCGAGGGGGCAAGCCCCAACAGCGCCACCAACAAAAGCAGCCGTACGAGCTGGCCGGTGGCGCTCCCCCCTTCCCCGAGATCGAGGGTGAGCACCTGGGCCGGCGCCGGGCTCGCGAGCAGCGGCACGGCCAAGATCGACCAGAGCGCCGTGCGGAGAGGGTGAAGCCGCGCACGCGGCTTTGCGGACGGGCTCGGCGCTGGAGCGGCGCCCCGGCTCGCGCCACATCCGCCCAGCTGCGGGCGAACCCGCGCTGCCTCCAAACGCTCCGCTCCCCGGACCGCCCTCACCTG
>JALSGW010000320.1 GCA_026982585.1 Alphaproteobacteria bacterium
GGCGGGATTCTCGAGCCGCACCACGATCCGCGGCCGTTCGCCCACCACCACTTCGTCCGGAACGAAGCGCGCCTCCACCACCCGCACCGTCCAGGCCCGCTCGGCGAGCCCCGAGGCGGCAGGGGGAAGGAACGGGGTGGTGCCCGAAGGCGGAAGCGGGTCGAGGGTTCGGCCGTGCATCCCGGCCTCCGCGACGGCGCTCCACACCGCGAACGCCGCCCAGCCCAACGCCAATATCCACGCCCGTAAAGGGCCACGGCTCCGGCCGGACATGCGATGTCTCCCGAATGCTTTCAACTGTCGGTAGTATCGGGCACTTAGAACGTCAAGGCGCCGGCTGCGCCGCAGCGGCGGCCGGTGCGTTTGCTCATACTCGGGGGTCGCAGGAGGCGGTGGCCCGCCTTCGCTCCGCCGCGCCTCCGTCGGCCGGAGAGGGCGGCGCGATCCCCGTCAGCCGCCGGTGACGCTCATGTGGCGCGCCACCGCCGGCCGCCGGTGGCGGCGGTCGATGACGAAGTCGTGGCCCTTGGGCTTGCGCGCGATGCCCTCGAGGATGGCCTGGCGCACGAGCTCGTTGGACTCGGAGGCGCGCAGCGCCTCCCTGAGCTCCGCCTTGTCCTCCTGGCCGAGGCACATGTACATGGTGCCGGTGCAGGTGACCCGCACCCGGTTGCAGCTCTCGCAGAAATTGTGCGAGAGCGGGGTGATGAAGCCGAGGCGCCGTCCCGTCTCCTCGATGCGCACATAGCGCGCCGGACCGCCCGTGCGGTCGGGGATGTCGGTGAGCGTCCAGCGCTTCTCGAGCCGCGCGCGCACGAGCGAGAGGGGCAGGTACTGGTCGGTGCGGTCCACGTCCACCTCGCCCATGGGCATGGTCTCGATCAGGGTGAGGTCGAAGCCCTCGGCACCGCACCAGGCGATCATGCGGTCGAATTCGTCCTCATTGAAGCCCTTGAGCGCCACCATGTTGATCTTGATGGAAAGCCCGGCCGCCTTGGCCGCCTCGATGCCGGCCATCACCCGGTCGAACTTGCCCCAGCGGGTGATCGCCTCGAACTTGGCCGGATCGAGGGTGTCCAGGGAGATGTTGATGCGGCGCACCCCGGCCTGGGCGATGGCGGCTGCGTAGCGGGGGAGCTGGCTTCCGTTGGTGGTGATGGTCAGCTCGTCGAGCCGGCCCGCCTTCACCCGGGCGCCGAGTTCCTCGATCAGATACATGATGTTGCGGCGCACGAGCGGCTCGCCGCCGGTGAGGCGGATCTTGCGCACCCCGAGCTCGATGAACACGTCGGCCAAACGCACCAGCTCCTCGAGGGTGAGCAGTTCGCGTTTGGGAAGGAAGGTCATGTGCTCCGCCATGCAGTAGACGCAGCGGAAATCACAGCGGTCGGTGACCGAGATGCGCACATAGGTGATCTCGCGGCCGAAGGGATCGCGGAGCATGGCAGCCGTCCTCCCGCCCAAAGCTGTCCCTCTCCCGCAGCTTATGCCCATGCTAGCGGCATCGGGCCGGTTTGTGAATGCGGCGCGACGCCCTGCTCGCGGCATGCGTCCGGGCGTGTGCGGTTCGGGGACGCGGAGCCGGGGGTCCCGCGGCGGCGGTCTCGCGCCGGGATGGGGTTTGCGGTCCAGAACATTTGTCGGGATGGGGCGAGCGACGGGATTCGAACCCGTGACCCCCAGGACCACAACCTGGTGCTCTAACCAGCTGAGCTACGCCCGCCGCAAGCGCCCCCTATCTCGTGCAGGGCGGCGGTAGGGTCAAGCCTCGCCCGGCCGCATGGCGCTTGACCGCCGTGGCCGGGCCATCGAAGATGCCGACCAAGGACCGTGGTCCGTCCGCGGGCGGCCGCCCGCAAGCGGTCGGGAATGGTGCGCGGTCCGAGGACGGGTCGCGGCGGCGATATTCCCGCGGCAACAGGGAGGAGAGGCTCGTGTTCACACACATCGGCAACACCCGCACGCGCAGGCGTCTTGCGGCCACCAGCGCGCTCATCGCGGCCTTGGCGGTGGCGGTTCCGGCATCCCAGGCCGACGCCCAGACCTTCCGCTGGGCCTTCCAGGGCGACCTTCAGTCGCTGGATCCGCACGCCCTCAACGAGACCTTCACCCTCGGCTTTCTCGGCAACGTCTACGAAGGTCTCACCGCCTACGACAAGGACCTCAACCTGATCCCGGCGCTCGCCGAATCCTGGGAGAACGTGGGGCCCACCACCTGGATCTTCCGCCTGCGCAAGGGGGTGAAGTTCCACAACGGCAATCCCTTCACCGCCGCCGATGTGGTGATGTCCTGGAAGCGGTCGCTCTCCGAGGGCTCCGACATGAAGGCCTACGGCCGCAAGATCAAGGACATCCGCATCATCGACGACTACACCATCGAGATCGAAACCCCGGCGCCCAATCCCATCCTGCCGCGGGATTTGGTGTTTCTCTACATCATGGACGCCGAATGGGCGGAGGCCAACAACACCCTCGAGGCGACCAACGTCAAGGGCGGCGAGGAGGGCAACTACGCCAACCTCAACGCCAACGGCACCGGGCCGTTCATGGTGGTGGAACGGCAACCCGACGTGCGCACGGTGCTCGTGCGGGCGCCCGACTATTGGCGGGAGATCGAGGGCAATGTGGAGCGCGGCGTCTTCACCCCCATCGCCCAGGACGCGACCCGGGTGGCGGCGCTGATCTCCGGCGAGCTCGACATGGCCTATCCGATCCCGGTGCAGGACTGGGATCGGCTCGAGGCGGCGGAGGGGGTGCGCCCGCTCACCGGTCCCGAGGCGCGCACCATCTTCCTCGGCATGGACCAGGCGCGCGACGAGCTGCTCTATTCCAACGTCAAGGGCCGCAATCCGTTCAAGGACCGGCGCGTGCGCCTCGCCTTCGCCCTCGCCATCGACGTCGAGGCCATCCGCGACAAGATCATGCGCGGCGCCTCGGTGCCGGCCGGCCTCATGGTGGCGCCCCAGATCAACGGCTTCAATCCGGAGCTCAACGACCGCTGGCCCTATGATCCGGAGCGCGCCAAGGCGCTGCTCGCCGAGGCGGGCTATCCGGACGGCTTCGAGATCACCATGGACTGCCCCAACAACCGCTACGTCAACGACGAGAAGATCTGTCAGGCGGTGGCGGCGATGCTGGCCAAGATCGGCGTCAAGGTCGATCTGCTGGCGCAGCCGAAATCGAAATACTTCGCCAAGGTGCTGGCCCAGAACGACTATGATACCAGCTTCTACCTGCTGGGCTGGACGCCGGGCACCTTCGATTCCCACAACCCCATCTTCAACCTCATGATGTGCCGCGACAAGGAGACCGGCGCCGGCCTGTTCAACCTCGGCGGCTACTGCAATCCGCGCGTGGACGAGCTCGGCCGTCTGATCGAGAGCGAGACCGATCCCGAAAAGCGCCAGGCGATGATCGACGAGGCCTTCCGCATCCACAAGGAGGATGTGGGCCACATCCCGCTGCATCAGCAGCCCCTCTCCTGGGGGGTGCGCGACGGCATCGCGCTCGTGCAGCGGCCGGACAATGTGCTGGATCTGCGCTACGTGCGGGTTCTGGACTGAGGCGGACGGCGCGGGGGTGCGGGCGCGGCCCGCCTCCCGCAGGCCGCGGCGGACCTTGGCACGGGAATCGGGCTCGGGCCGGATGCGGGCGAGGACGGGATGCTGGCGTTCGTATTGAGGCGGCTCGCGCAGGCCCTGCTCGTGATGCTGACGGTGGGGCTGATCGCCTTCGCCCTGTTCCGCTACGTGGGCGATCCCATCAACAACCTGGTCGGCCAGGAGACCAGCCTCGCCGAGCGCGAGGCGCTCCGGGAACGGCTCGGCCTCAACGATCCCTTCTTCGTCCAATACGCCCGTTTTCTCGCCAACGCGGCACGCGGCGACTTCGGTTTCTCCTACATCTACCGGCGGCCGGTGGCGGAACTGATCGCCGAGCGCCTGCCCGCGACCCTGGAGCTGTCCTTCGCCGCCGCACTCCTGGCCCTGCTCGTGGGCATCCCGATGGGCGTCTACACCGCGCTCCGCCGCCGGGGCGTGCTCGCCCAGGGCTTCATGATGGTCTCGCTGGTGGGCGTCTCGATCCCCACCTTCCTGATCGGCATCCTGCTCATCCTCGTCTTCGGCGTGCTGTTGCGCTGGCTTCCCACCTTCGGCCGCGGCGAGGTGGTGGAGCTCGGCTGGTGGACCACGGGTCTGCTCACCGTCTCCGGCCTCAAGGCGCTGATCATGCCCGCGGTGACCCTGGCGTTGTTCCAGATGACCTTGATCATGCGGCTGGTGCGGGCGGAGATGCTGGAGGTGCTGCGCACCGACTACATCCGCTTCGCCCGCGCGCGCGGACTCAAGAGCCGCACCATCCACTTCGGCCACGCGCTCAAGAACACATTGGTGCCGGTGATGACCATCACCGGTCTGCAGCTCGGCTCCATCATCGCCTTCGCCATCATCACCGAGAGCGTCTTCCAGTGGCCGGGCATGGGTCTGTTGTTCGTACAGGCGATCAACGAGGTGGACATCCCCGTGATGGCGGCGTACTTGATGCTGATCGCGCTGTTCTTCGTGATCATCAACCTGGTCGTCGACATTCTCTACTATCTCGTGGACCCGCGCCTGCGGGCCGATCGGGCGGTGGCGCACGGCCATGGCTGAGGCGTCGACCCGGCGGAGCCGGCGCCGGCCGGTGCTGGACAACGAGCTGCTCGAGGATTTCCTGCACGCGCCGGTGGCGGTGCTCGCCGCCGTCATCACCCTGGGCTTTTTCCTGGCCGCCCTCTTCGCCCCCTGGGTGGCGCCGCACGATCCCTTCGATCTCGCCGCGGTCAACCTCCTCGACGCGCTGCTGCCGCCCGCCTGGCTCGAGGGCGGGGATGGGCGCTTTCCGCTCGGCACCGACGATCAGGGCCGCGATGTGCTCTCCACCATCATCTACGGTGCGCGCATCTCCCTCGGCGTCGGCGTCGCCTCGGTGCTGCTCGCCATCGCCATCGGCGTGCCGCTCGGGCTTGTGGCGGGCTATGCGGGCGGACGGGTGGATGCCGTGATCATGCGCATCGCCGACGTGCAGCTGAGCTTTCCCGCCATCCTGATCGCGCTCCTCATCGACGGCGTGGCCCGCGGGCTGTTGCCGCGCGAGCTGCACGACGAGCTCGCCATCTATGTCCTGATCTTCGCCATCGGCGTCTCCGGCTGGGTGCAATACGCCCGCACCGTGCGCGGCTCCACCCTGGTCGAGCGCCGCAAGGAGTATGTGCAGGCGGCCCGCCTCATCGGCGTGTCGGCGCCGGCGATCATGCTGCGCCACATCCTGCCCAACGTGCTCGGCCCGGTGCTGGTGATCGCCACCATCCACCTGGCGCTCGCCATCATCACCGAGGCCACCCTGTCCTTCCTCGGCGTGGGGGTGCCGCCGACCCAGCCCTCGCTCGGCACCCTGATCCGCATCGGCAACGACTATCTGTTCTCCGGGGAGTGGTGGATCACCATCTTCCCGGGCGCGGCCCTCGCCATCTTGGTGCTCGCCGTCAATCTGCTCGGCGACTGGCTGCGCGACGCCCTCAACCCCAGGCTGCGGTGACCGCCGTGGGCGCCGAACCGCTGCTCAGGGTCGAGGATCTGCGCATCGTCTTCGCCAGCAGGCGCGGCGAGCTCGTGGCGGTGGACGGGGTGTCGTTCGCCATCGCGCGCGGGGAGGTGCTGGGGCTGGTCGGCGAATCGGGGGCCGGCAAATCGGTCACCGGCGCCGCCATCATCGGCCTGCTCGATCCCCCCGGGCGCATCGCCGGCGGCCGCATCCTCTTCGAGGGGGCGCGTATCGACCATCTGCCTGAGGAGGAGCTGCGACGGCTGCGCGGGCGCCGCATCGGCGCCGTGTTCCAGGACCCGCTCACCGCCCTCAACCCGCTCTACACCATCGGCCGCCAGCTCGTGGAGACCATGCGCACCCATCTCGACATCGGCGCCGCCGAGGCGCGGGGGCGGGCGCTGCGGCTGCTCAAGGAGGTGGGCATCCCGGCCGCGGAACGTCGCTTCGACGCCTATCCGCACGAGCTCTCCGGCGGCATGCGGCAGCGGGTGGTGATCGCGCTGGCGCTGGCGGCGGACCCGGCGCTGGTGATCGCCGACGAGCCCACCACCGCGCTCGACGTCTCCATCCAGGCGCAGATCATCGCGCTTCTAAAGCGCCTCTGCCAGGAGCGGGGGACGGCGGTGTTGCTGATCACCCACGACATGGGGGTGATCGCCGGGGCCGCCGACCGGGTGGCGGTGATGTACGCCGGGCGTATTGTGGAGATCGGACCGGTCGCCGAGGTGCTGCTCGCCCCCAAGCATCCCTACACGGTGGGGCTGATGGGCTCGATCCCGCCGCTCGGGCGCAAGGTGGAACGGCTCATGCAGATCGAGGGCAGCATGCCGCGGCTGCACGAGATCCCGCCCGGCTGCGCCTTCCATCCCCGCTGTCCGCACATGCGGCCGCGCTGCCGGGAAGCGCGCCCGGAGCCGGTGACGGTCGGACCCGGGCACCACGCGGCGTGCTGGTTGTTCGCGGAAGAGGGTCCCGATGGGCGCGCCTGACCCGCCCGCCTTCGTGCGCCTCGAGGGGGTGAGCTGCGCCTTCGACGTCTCGCCGCCCTGGCTCGAACGGCTGCTCCAGGGCGGCCGCCGCCAGTGGTTGCGGGCGGTGGAGGAGGTCAGCCTGGCCATCCCGCGCGGCACCACCTTCGCGCTGGTGGGCGAATCCGGCTGCGGCAAGACCACCGTGGCGCGGATCGCGACCGGCCTGCAGCGCCCCACCCGCGGCCGGGTGGAGATCGGCGGCATCGACATCCACGCCCGCCGGCCGCGGGGTGCAGGGCCGCGGGTGCAGATGATCTTCCAGGACCCCTATGCGAGCCTCAATCCCCGCTGGAAGGTGGCGGACATTGTCGCAGAACCCCTGCGCGCGCGCGGCGCGCCCAAGGGGCGGCGGGCGCGGCGTGAACGGGTTGCGGAGCTGTTGCGGCTGGTCGGGCTCGCCCCCGAGGACATGGATCGCTATCCGCACCAGTTCTCGGGCGGCCAGCGCCAGCGCATCTCCATCGCCCGGGCGCTCGCCGGGGAGCCGGAGTTCCTGGTCTGCGACGAGCCCACCTCCGCCCTCGACGTCTCGGTCCAGGCGCAGATCCTCAACCTCATGAAGGACCTCCAGCGCCGGCTCAACCTCACCTACCTGTTCATCTCCCACGATCTCGCGGTGGTGCGCTTCATGGCGGACCAGGTGGGCGTCATGTACCTCGGCCGGCTCGTGGAAGTGGGGCCGGCGGAGCGGTTGTTCGCAGCACCGCGGCACCCCTACACCCGCCTCTTGCTCGCCGCGGTGCCGGACGTGGCGGCGGTGGGCCGCCTCAGAGCACCGCTTGCGGGCGAGGTGCCGAGCCCCATCGATCCGCCTTCGGGCTGCGCCTTTCATCCCCGTTGTCCGCTCGCCGACGCCCGCTGCCGCCGCGAACGGCCCGAACTCCGTCCCGCATCCGGCGGTGTGCGGGTCGCCTGCCACGCCGTCGCCGAGGGCCGGGATGACATGGATCGACCGCTCCTCGAGGCCGGCCCGGCGCCGCGCGCCCTGGATCGTTCGAGCTGAAGGAACCAGCACGGAGCGAGGACACCGAAAGATCGCCCAGCCAAGGAACAGGGATCGGAGGAGGTGCCAGGGCCTGACGATCCGGCAGGGATCCGCTTCGAGGACGTGGGCAAGGAACGAGGAACGGAGGAGGTGCGATGGCGGCGAGAGCAGCAGAGGGCGGACATGCGGTGATCACCGGCGCGTCGCGGGGAATCGGCCGGGCCATCGCCTGCGCGCTGGCGCGCGACGGTCTGCGCCTGACGCTGATCGCACGCGATCGCGCCGCCCTCGAGGAGACGCGCAAGGCCTGCGGCGGCGAGGCCTTTGCGGTTGCCGCCGACGTCACCTGCGAACAGGCGCTGCGCGCCGCCCTCGCCCGGGCCCGCGAGCAGCACGGCCCCATCCAGGTGCTGGTCAACAACGCCGGCAATGTGGAGACCCGCCCCTTCCTCGAGCTCGGCCTTGAGGATCTCAGGCGCATGCTGCGGCTCCATGTGGAGGCCGCCTTCCTCGCCTGCCTCGAGGCGGTGCCGGACATGCGCCGGCTCGGCCGCGGCCGCATCGTCAACGTCGCCAGCACCGCCGGGGTGATGGGGATCCCCTACGTGGTCCCCTATGTGGTCGCCAAACACGGTCTCGTCGGCCTCACCCGGGCGCTCGCGGTGGAGCTCGCCCGCACCGGCATCACCGTCAACGCCGTCTGCCCCGGCTACACCGACACCGACATGCTGCGCCGGGCGATGGCGCGCATCGCCGAGCGCACCGGCCGCACCCCCGCCGACATCGCCGCCGACATCGCCGCCCGCAATCCCATGCGCCGGCTGGTGCGCCCGGAGGAGGTGGCGGCCCTGGTCCGGCACCTGTGCAGCGAGGAGGCCGGTGCAATCACCGGCCAGTGCCTGTTGATCGACGCCGGCGAGAGCATCGCTTGAGCCGGGCCGGGCGCGGCACCGGGCAAGGTCGATCCCTCGCCTATACGGCAGCCGGCCGCCAGCGCGCGAACCCCCACAAGACGCGATGGCCGGATGCCACCACCGCCCAGAAGGCGTCTCGCTCGCCGGAGCGCAGCTCAGCTCGCGGCATCCAGCGCCGAGTGTTCTGCGGCGAGCTCGCGGGCGAGCGCCTTGAGCTCCTCCTCCTCGAGCGTCTCCACCTCGAGAAGCCGTTTTGCGCCGCGCTCGAGCTGGGAGCGGTTGCGCTCGAGAATCGCCAGCGCGCGCTCGAAGCAGCGGTCGACGATGCGCCGGATGGCGAGATCGATCTCCCGTGCGGTCTCCTCGCTGTAGCTTTTCTCGATCGGGCGCGCGCCCGGCTGGGGCTGCAGGAACAGATTGCGTTCTGCATCATAAGCGATGGAGCCGAGCTTTTCGTCCATACCGTAGCGGGTCACCATCGCCCGGGCGATGTCGGTGGCCTTGACCAGATCGTCCGCCGCCCCGGTGGAGAGATGATCGAAGACCAGCTTCTCCGCAGCCCGGCCGCCCAGCACGACGGTGATCTTGTTCAAGAGCTCCTCCCGCGTCATCAGGTAGCGGTCCTCGGTGGGCCGCTGGATGGTATAGCCCAAGGCACCGATCCCGCGCGGCACGATCGACACTTTGTGCACCGGCTCCACCCCGGGCAGGGCCAGCGCCACCAGCGCATGGCCCATTTCGTGATAGGCCACGATCTCCCGCTCGCGGGGATTGAGCACCCGGTTCTTCTTCTCGAGCCCGGCGACGATGCGCTCGAAGGCGCGGGTGAAATCCTCCATGCTCACCGCCTCCGCCCGACGCCGGGTGGCGAGCAGCGCCGCCTCGTTGACCAGATTGGCGAGATCGGCGCCGGAGAAACCGGTGGTCATGGCGGCGATTTTCTCCAGATCGACGTCCGGCGCGAGACGGATCCTCTTGACGTGGACCCGGAGGATGGCCTCGCGGCCGCGTTTGTCGGGCCGGTCCACCAGCACCTGGCGGTCGAAGCGACCTGCGCGCAGCAGGGCCGGATCCAGGATCTCCGGCCGGTTGGTGGCGGCCAGCACCACGATGCCCTCGCTCGGGTCGAAGCCGTCCATTTCGGCGAGCAGCTGGTTGAGGGTCTGCTCCCGCTCGTCGTGGCCGCCCATGGCGGGAAAGGCGGTGCGCGCCCGGCCCAGGGCGTCGAGCTCGTCGATGAAGATGATGCAGGGGGCGTGCTTGCGCGCCTGTTCGAAGAGATCGCGCACCCGGGCCGCACCGACGCCGACGAACAGCTCCACGAACTCCGATCCGGTGATGGAGAAGAAGGGCACCCCGGCCTCGCCGGCCACCGCCTTGGCGAGCAGGGTCTTGCCGGTGCCGGGCGGTCCCACCAGCAGCACACCCTTGGGGATGCGCGCCCCCAATCGTCCGTAGTCCTTGGGATTCTTGAGGAATTCGACCAGTTCCTGGAGCTCCTGCTTGGCCTCCTCCACCCCCGCCACGTCGGCGAAGGTGACGCCGGTGTTCTTCTCCATGTACACCTTCGCCTTGGAGCGGCCGATCTGCATCAATCCGCCCATGCCCTGACGCTCCACGAAGCGGCGGAAGAAGAAGGCCCAGATGACGAAGAACAGGACGATCCAGACCACCCAGCTCAACAACTGGCGGATCCAGCTCGTGTCCGGCTGGCCGATGTATTCCACATCGTAGCGCTGCAGCTCGCGGGCCACGTCGGGATCCACCCGCGGCGTCATGAAGCGGATCTTGCCGTCCTGGGGCTCGCGGAAATAACCGGTGATGTAGTCGCGCCCCACCACCACCCGGGCCACCCGGCCGTCCTCGAGATACTCGACAAAACGATTGTAGGGGATGATCTCGGTGGTGCGGTTGGCCTGCCACCAGTCCTGGATCAGCAGAAGCAGGATCAGGGCGACGATGACATACCAGAAATGGAACTGGAACTTTCGATTGTCGAACCTGTCCAACATCCCTCTCCGGCGTCGGCTGCAAGAGCGGTTCCCCTTTTTCCCGATATGGTCGGTGTCCGCTCTGTTGTCGACGTTGCGCGCCGCTTCGGCGCCTTCGCCTTAGGAGGATGATGGGCCTGGGCCGCGCGACACCAGTTCGGCCAGGATGTCGCGGGCGATCAGGGCGGGAAGGCCGCCGCCGCTGAGCCCGGCGACCGGTGCCCCGTCGTCGCGCCCCACCCAGACGCCGACGGTGAAGCCGCCTGCGAAACCGACGAACCAGGCGTCCCGGGGGCCCTGGCTGGTGCCGGTCTTGCCGAACACCGGAACGCCTGGAAGCGCCGCCCGCCGTCCCGTCCCGGATGCGACCGCAGCCCGCAAAAGCCGCCGCATGGCCGCCCTCGCCTCGGCATCCACCGCCGTCTTGGCCTCATCGCCGGCGGCGAACAGGATCCGGCCGGCACCGTCGGCGACCCTGAGCAACAGACGCGGCGGCCGCCAACGGCCGTCGCCGGCGAATGCCGCATAGGCGGAGGCGAGCTCCAGCAGGGTCACCTCGCTGGTGCCGAGGGCGAGCGAGGGCACTTCCCGCAAGGGGCTCGTGATCCCGAGCCGGCGCGCGGCCGCCGCCACCGAGGCGATGCCGGTCCGCTGCGCGAGCCGCGCCGCCGCCGCGTTCAGCGACCAGGCGAAGGCCTCCGTGAGCGTGACCGTGCCCCGATAGCGGCCGTCGGCGTTGCGGGGTCGCCAACCGTCGATGTCGAGCGGCCGGTCCTCCACCGGGCTCTGCGGACCGAGGCCGGCTTCGAGGGCGGCGAGATAGACGAACAGTTTGAAGGCCGAGCCCGGCTGCCGGCGCAG
>JALSGW010000321.1 GCA_026982585.1 Alphaproteobacteria bacterium
CAAGATGGACCGCATCGGCGCCGACTTTGGGCGTTGCGTGCAGATGATCCAGGACCGGCTCGGTGCCCGGGCGGTGCCGGTGACGCTGCCGATCGGGGCGGAGGCGGAGTTTCGCGGCGTGGTGGACCTGGTGCGCAACCGGGGCATCGTGTGGCACGAGGAGACCTTGGGCGCGCGCTTCTCCTATGTGGCGATCCCAGAGGAGCTCAGGGAGGAGGCCGAGCGGGCGCGCACCGAGCTCATCGAGGCGGCGGTCGAGCTCGATGAAGAGGCCATGATGGCGTATCTCGAGGGGGAGGAGCCGGACGAGGCGACTTTGGTGCGCTGTCTGCGCCGTGGCACCATCTCCGGCCAGCTGGTGCCGGTGCTGTGCGGCTCCGCTTTCAAGAACAAGGGCGTCCAGCCGCTGCTCGATGCGGTGGTGGACTATCTGCCCTCGCCCGCGGATCTGCCGCCGGTGGTGGGGGTGAATCCCCAGAGCGGCGAGGAGGAACAGCGCCGGCCCGAGGACGACGAGCCGCTGGCCGGTCTCGCCTTCAAGATCATGACCGATCCCTTCGTCGGCACCCTCACCTTCGTGCGCATCTATTCGGGCCGCCTCGTCTCCGGCAGCTACGTGGCCAATTCGGTCAAGGGCCGACGCGAGCGGGTCGGGCGCATTCTCCTCATGCACGCCAACCAGCGCGAGGAAATCAAGGAGGCGCATGCGGGGGACATCATCGCCCTGGTCGGCCTCAAGCAGACCACCACCGGCGACACGCTGTGCGATCCCGAGCGGCCCATCGTGCTCGAGCGCATGGAGTTCCCGGAGCCGGTGATCGAGGTGGCGGTGGAGCCCAAGACCAAGGCGGATCAGGAGAAACTGTCCCAGGCGCTGCAGAAGCTGGCCCAGGAGGATCCCTCGTTCCGGGTGGGGATCGATCCCGAGACCGGCCAGACCCTGATCAAGGGCATGGGCGAGCTGCATCTCGAGATCATCGTCGACCGTCTCAAACGCGAGTTCAAGGTCGACTGCAACGTGGGCCAGCCGATGGTGGCCTACCGGGAGACCATCACCCGCAGCGCCGAGGCGGACTACACCCACAAGAAGCAGACCGGCGGTGCCGGCCAGTTCGCCCGGGTGAAGATGCGGCTGCATCCCGCCGAGCGGGGTGCGGGGCTCGTGTTCGAGAACAAGGTGGTGGGCGGCGCCATCCCCAAGGAGTTCATCCCGGGCGTGCAGAAGGGCGTGGAATCCGCCATGCAGAGCGGGATTCTGGCCGGCTTTCCGGTGGTGGACGTGCAGGTGGAGCTGGTCGACGGCAGCCACCACGAGGTGGACAGCTCGGCGCTCGCCTTCGAGATCGCCGGGCGGGCCGCATTCCGGGAGGCGGCGCAGAAGGCGGCGCCGATCCTGCTCGAGCCGGTGATGAAGGTGGAGGTGGTGACCCCCGAGGAGTACATGGGCGACATCATCGGCGATCTGAACAGCCGCCGCGGCCAGATCCTGGGCATGGAACCGCGCGGCAACGCCCAGGTGATCCGGGCGCTGGTGCCGCTCGCCACCATGTTCGGCTATGTGAGCACACTGCGCTCGCTGTCCCAGGGCCGCGCCCAGTACACCATGCAGTTCGACCACTACGAGCCCGTGCCCCAGCAGGTGGCCGAGGAGATCCGCGCCAAGTACGCGTGAGCGACACAGACGAGAGACGGAGAGGTGAGCCATGGCCAAGGCGAAGTTTGAGCGGACGAAGCCGCATGTGAATATTGGGACGATTGGTCATGTGGATCATGGGAAGACGACGTTGACGGCGGCGATTACGAAGGTGTTGGCGGAGGAGGGTCGGGCTCAGTATACGAGTTATGATCAGATCGACAAGGCGCCGGAGGAGAAGGCGCGCGGGATCACGATCAACACGGCGCATGTGGAGTATGAGACGGAGAAGCGTCATTATGCGCATGTGGATTGTCCCGGGCATGCGGATTATGTGAAGAACATGATCACGGGTGCGGCGCAGATGGATGGTGCGATTTTGGTGGTGAGTGCGGCGGATGGTCCGATGCCGCAGACGCGGGAGCATATTTTGTTGGCGCGTCAGGTGGGTGTGCCGGCGTTGGTGGTGTATTTGAACAAGGTGGACATGGTGGACGATCCGGAGTTGTTGGAGCTGGTGGAGTTGGAGGTTCGGGAGCTGTTGTCGAAGTATGGTTTTCCGGGCGACGAGGTGCCGGTGGTGTCGGGGTCGGCGCTGGCGGCCTTGGAGGGTCGCGATCCGGAGATCGGTCGGGATTCGATTGTGAAGTTGATGGCGGCGGTGGACGAGTACATTCCGCAGCCGGAGCGGCCCAAGGATCAGCCGTTTTTGATGCCGATCGAGGATGTGTTTTCGATTTCGGGCCGGGGCACGGTGGTGACGGGTCGCATCGAGCGGGGTGTGGTGCGGCTCAATGATGAGGTGGAGATTGTGGGGTTGCGTCCCACCCAGAAGACGGTGTGCACCGGCATCGAGATGTTCCGCAAGCTGCTCGATGAGGGGCTGCCCGGGGACAACGTCGGCATTTTGTTGCGTGGGATCAAGCGGGATGAGGTGGAGCGGGGTCAGGTGTTGTGCAAGCCGGGTTCGATCACCCCGCACACCCGGTTCAAGGCGGAGGTGTATGTGCTCACCAAGGAGGAGGGTGGTCGGCACACGCCGTTTTTCTCCAACTACCGTCCGCAGTTTTATTTCCGGACCACGGATGTGACCGGTTCGATCAAGCTGCCGGAGGGGGTGGAGATGGTGATGCCGGGCGACAACGTCACCCTCGAGGTCAACCTCATCCAGCCCATCGCCATGGAACAGGGCCTGCGCTTCGCCATCCGCGAAGGCGGACGCACCGTCGGCGCCGGCGTCGTCACCGAAGTCCTGGAGTGAGGGGAATCCGGGGATTGCAGGAGGGCGGGCCGCCATGCAGGCCGAGAAAATCCGCATTCGCCTCAAAGCGTTCGATCACCGCGTGCTGGACCAGTCGGTGCGCGAGATCGTGAGCACGGCGAAGCGCACCGGGGCGCGCGTGCGCGGCCCGATCCCGCTTCCCACCCGGATCGAGCGCTTCACCGTCAACCGATCGCCGCACATCGACAAAAAGAGCCGCGAGCAGTTCGAGATCCGCACCCACAAGCGGCTGTTGGACATCATCGATCCCACCCCGCAGACCGTGGACGCGCTCATGAAGCTCGATCTCGCGGCCGGGGTGGATGTGGAGATCAAGCTCTAGGGGCCCGCCGATGCGCACCGGATTGATCGCCCAGAAGGTCGGCATGACGCGGCTGTTCGGCGTGGACGGCAGCCATGTGCCCGTCACCGTGCTCAAGGTGGAGGACTGCGAGGTGGTGGCGGTGCGCACCCGGGAGCGGGACGGTTATGTGGCGGTCCAGCTCGGCGCCGGGCGGGCCAAGCCGAAGAACGTGACCAAGCCGATGCGGGGTCATTTCGCCAAGGCCAAGGTGGAGCCGAAGCGCAAGCTGGCCGAGTTCCGGGTCTCGGAGGATGCGCTGCTGGAGCCCGGGGTGCGGCTGCATGCCGGTCATTTCGTGGCCGGCCAGTATGTGGACGTGACCGGGATCTCGATCGGCAAGGGGTTCGCCGGCCCCATGAAGCGGCACGGCTTCGGCGGCCTGCGGGCCAGCCACGGGGTGTCGCTCGCGCACCGTTCGCACGGCTCCACCGGCCAGCGCCAGGATCCCGGCAAGGTGTTCAAGGGCAAGAAGATGGCCGGGCACATGGGGCATCGGCGGGTGACGGTGCAGAACCTCGAGGTGTTCGGCGTCGATCCCGAGCGCGGTCTGATCCTGGTCAAGGGTGCGGTGCCCGGGCCGCGGGGCGGCTGGGTGCTGGTGCGCGATGCGGTGAAGAAGCCCCTGCCCAAGGAGGCGCCCTGGCCGGCCGCGGTGGTGCAGGGCGGCGAGGCGCTCGAGGTGCATGTGGTGGGCGAGGATCAACAGGCGGGCGAGGAGTGAGCCATGCAGCTGCCGATCCGCAACCTCGCCGGCGAGCAGGTGGGGCAGATCGAGCTGGACGAGTCGGTGTTCGGGGTCGAGGTGCGGCCGGACATCCTGCATCGGGTGGTGGTGTGGCAGCTGGCCAAGCGTCGGCAGGGCACCCACAAGGTCAAGACGCGGGGCGAGGTGGCCTATTCCAAGCGCAAGCTCTATCGCCAGAAGGGTCTCGGGCGGGCGCGCCACGGCAGCCGCGGGGCCAACATCTTCGTGGGCGGCGGGCGCGCCTTCGGACCCCGGCCGCGGGACCATGCCATCGACCTGCCCAAGAAGGTGCGGCGGCTCGGTCTCAAGTGCGCGCTCGCGGACAAGCTGCGGGGCGAGCGGCTGTGGATCATGGACGGGCTTGCGCTGGAGGAGCCGAAGACCAAGCTGCTCTGGCAGCGTCTTCTGGCGCTCGGGTTGCGGGATGTGCTGATCGTCACCGGCGGCGAGCCGGATGCCAACTTCCGGCTGGCGGCCCGCAACCTGCCCAAAGTGCAGTTGCTGCCGCAGATCGGCGCCAATGTGTACGACATTCTGCGGCATGAGCATCTGGTGCTCACCCCGGATGCGGTGGAACGGCTCCAGGAGCGGCTGCGATGAGCGCAATCAGGCACTATGACGTGATCATCCGGCCGATTGTGACCGAGAAGACCACCCGGTTGCTCGAGCACAACCAGGTGGCGTTCGAGGTGCGCAAGGACGCCACCAAGCCGGAGATCAAGGCGGCGGTGGAGGCGCTGTTCGGGGTCAAGGTGGAGAAGGTCAACACCCTGATCGTCAAGGGCAAGCGCAAGGGGTTTCGCGGCCGCATGGGCCGGCGCAAGGACTGGAAGAAGGCCTATGTGCGCCTGGCCGAGGGGCACAGCATCGACGTCATGACGGGGGTGTGAGGCGATGGCGCTCAAGACCTACAAGCCGACGAGCCCCGGGCGGCGCCAGCTGGTGCTGGTGGACCGCGGCGAGCTGTGGAAGGGCAAGCCGGTCAAGGCGCTCACGGTGGGCCTGACCAAGAGCGGCGGGCGCAACAACCAGGGGCGGATCACGGTCTGGCAGCGCGGCGGCGGGCACAAGCGCCGCTATCGGCTGGTGGACTTCCGGCGCCGCAAGTTCGGGGTGCCGGCGGTGGTGGAGCGGCTCGAGTACGATCCCAACCGGACCGCCTTCATCGCGCTCATCAAGTACGAGGACGGGGAGCTCAGCTACATCCTGGCGCCGCAGCGGCTCAAGCCGGGCGATGTGGTGGTGGCGGACGAGCGGGTGGAGGTGAAGCCGGGCAACGCCGCGCCCATCGGCAACATTCCGATCGGCGCCATCGTCCACAATGTCGAGCTCAAGCCCGGCAAGGGCGGGCAGCTCGCGCGGGCGGCCGGCACCTATGCGCAGATCATCGGCCGCGACGGCGACTACACCCAGCTGCGGCTCGCCTCGGGGGAGATCCGGCTCGTGCATGCGCGCTGTATGGCCACCATCGGCGCGGTGTCCAATCCCGATCACGCCAACATCAGTCTCGGCAAGGCGGGACGGTCGCGCTGGCGGGGGCGCAGGCCGCATGTGCGCGGGGTGGCGATGAATCCCATCGATCATCCGCACGGCGGCGGCGAGGGGCGCACCTCCGGCGGCCGCCATCCGGTCAGCCCGTGGGGCAAGCCGACCAAGGGTGCGCGCACCCGGCGCAACAAGCGCACCGACAAGTTCATCCTGCGCAGCCGTCATCTGGCCAAGACACGGAAGGTGTAGGATCATGCCGCGTTCGGTGTGGAAGGGTCCGTTCGTCGATCCGCATCTGATCAAGAAGGCGGAGCGGGTGAAGGCTTCGGGCCGCAACGAGATCATCAAGACCTGGTCGCGGCGCTCCACCATCCTGCCGGAGTTCGTGGGGCTGACCTTTGCGGTCTACAACGGCAAGAAGTTCATCCCGGTCTATGTGACCGAGAACATGGTGGGTCACAAGTTCGGCGAATTCGCGCCGACCCGTACCTTCTACGGGCATGGCGCGGACAAGAAGGCGAGGCGAGGTTAGGCATGGGCAAGCGCAAGGCTCCGCGCAGGCTCGCCGACAATGAGGCGCTGGCGGTGGCGCGTCGGCTGCGCACCAGCCCGCGCAAGCTCAATCTGGTGGCGGCGATGATCCGCGGCATGGAGGTGGGCAAGGCGCTGGTGGCGCTGGAGTTCACCCGCAAGAAGGCGGCCCGGTTCGTCAAGAAGGCGCTCGAGTCGGCGATCGCCAATGCCGAGAACAACCACGGGCTGGACGTCGACCGGCTGGTGGTGGCGGAGGCCTCGGTGGGCAAGGATCTGGTGCTCAAGCGCTATCGGCCGCGCGCCCGCGGGCGGGTGGGACGGATTTTGAAATACTACTCCCAGCTGCGGATCGTGGTGCGGGAGCGGCAGGAGGAGGCGGCCTGATGGGGCAGAAGGTCAATCCGATCGGGCTTCGGGTGGGGATCAACCGCACCTGGGATTCGCGCTGGTTCGCGAAAAAGCGGGAATATCGGGAGCTGCTCGCCGAGGACCTGCGCATCCGCGCCTTTCTCGAGCGGCGGCTTGCGGCGGCGGGGATCTCGCGCATCGTCATCGAGCGGCCGGCCAAGAAGGCCCGCATCACCATCTACACGGCCCGGCCCGGGGTGGTGATCGGTAAGCGGGGCCAAGAGATCGACGCCCTGCGCAAGGAGCTCGCCGCCATGTGCCCGGCGGATGTGCAGCTCAACCTGGTGGAGGTGCGCAAGCCCGAGCTGGACGCCAAGCTGGTGGCGGAGAACGTGGCCCAGCAGCTGGAGCGGCGGGTGACCTTCCGGCGGGCGATGAAGCGGGCGGTGCAGGCGGCCATGCGCATGGGGGCGCAGGGCATCAAGGTGGAGGTGGCGGGCCGTCTCGGCGGGGCCGAGATCGCCCGCAGCGAATGGTACCGCGAGGGGCGGGTGCCCCTGCACACACTGCGGGCGAACATCGACTTCGGCCGCGCCACCGCCTTCACCCCCTACGGCACCTGCGGGGTGAAGGTGTGGGTCTTCAAGGGCGAGATCATGGAGCACGATCCGATGGCCTACGATCGCCAGTTCGCCCAGCAGAGCGCGGGCCGCACGGCATAGGGGGTGGCGAGCGATGCTGCAGCCGAAGCGCACCAAGTACCGCAAGGTCCAGAAGGGCCGGATCCGGGGCCTGGCCAAGGGCGGCTTCACGCTCAACTACGGCGCCTATGGCATGAAGGCGCTCGAGCCGGAGCGGGTCACCGCGCGGCAGATCGAGGCGGCCAGGCGGGCGATCGTGCGCCATCTCAAGCGCACGGGGCGGGTGTGGATCCGGGTCTTTCCCGACAAGCCGGTGACCAAGAAGCCCGCCGAAGTGCGCATGGGCAAGGGCAAGGGATCGGTGGAGTACTGGGTGGCGGTGGTGAAGCCCGGGCGGATTTTGTTCGAGATCGACGGCGTGCCGGAGGAGCTCGCGCGCCGGGCGATCGAGCTCGGATCGGCCAAGCTGCCCATCAAGACCAAGTTCGTCACCCGCGCAACGGGCGCTGGAGGAGCGCAGGCATGAAGGCGGCGGAGCTTCGCGGCAAGAGTTTCGAGGAGCTCAAGAGCCTTCTGCTTGAGCTCAAGAAGGAGCAGTTCAACTTGCGGTTCCAGAAGGCGACGGGTCAGTTGGAGAACACCGCGCGCATCCGCCAGGTGCGGCGCGACATCGCCCGGGTGAAGACGGTGATGCACGAGATGGCGCGGGCGCGTCGGGCCCAGGCCTCTCCGAAGCAGGGAGGATGAGGGATGCCGAGGCGGATCCTGCAGGGCGTGGTGGTGAGCGACAAGATGGACAAGACGGTGATCGTGCGGGTGGACCGGCTGGTGATGCACCCGCTCTACAAGAAGTACATCCGGCGCTCCAAGCGCTATCCCGCCCACGATCCCGAGAACCGGTGTCGGGTGGGCGATGTGGTGCGCATCCGCGAGTGCCGGCCGCTCTCCAAGACCAAGCGCTTCGAGGTGCTCTACGAGGAGGCGGCGGCTGCGTCGGTGGCGGAGGGTGAGGCATGATCCAGCCCGAGACCCAGCTCGAGGTGGCGGACAATTCCGGCGCCCGGCGCATCCAGTGCATCCGGGTGCTGGGCGGATCGCGCCGGCGTTATGGATCGGTGGGGGACATCATCGTCTGTTCGGTGAAGGAGGCGATCCCCCGCGGCAAGGTGAAGAAGGGCGATGTGGTGCATGCGGTGATCGTGCGCACCCGCACCCCGATCAAGCGGCCCGACGGGTCGGCGATCCGCTTCGACAAGAACGCGGCGGTGCTCATCAATCGCCAGGGCGAGCCGATCGGCACGCGCATCTTCGGGCCGGTGCCGCGGGAGCTCCGCGCCAAGCGGTTCATGAAGATCATCTCGCTCGCGCCGGAGGTGTTGTGATGGCGGCGCGGATCAAAAAGGGCGATCGGGTGGTGGTGATCGCCGGCCGCGACAAGGGCAAGGTCGGAGAGGTGCTGAAGGTGTTTCCCAAGGAGCAGCGGGCGATCGTGCAGGGGGTCAATCTGGTCAAGCGGCATCAGCGCCCCACGCCCCGGGATCCGGGCGGCATCGTCACCAAGGAGGCGCCGATCCACCTCTCCAACCTCGCCCACATCGATCCCAAGGACGGCAAGCCGACCCGGATCGGCTTCCGCTTCCTCGAGGACGGGCGCAAGGTGCGCTACGCCAAGCGCTCCGGTGAGCTCATCGACCGCTGAGGTGATCCATGGCGCGGCTCAAGCGATATTACGAGGAAGAGCTCAAGCCGAAGCTGATCGAGCGGTTCGGCTACAAGAACCCCATGCAGGTGCCCAGGCTCGAGAAAATCGTGCTCAACATGGGGGTGGGCGAGGCGGTCCAGGACGCCAAGAAGATCGAGCATGCCATGCGCGATCTGGCGCTCATCAGCGGCCAGAAGCCGGTGGTCTGCCAGGCGCGCAAGTCGGTGGCCAATTTCAAGCTGCGCAAGGGCATGCCGATCGGCTGCAAGGTGACCTTGCGGCGGGAGCGTATGTACGAGTTCCTGGACCGGCTGGTGCACATCGCCCTGCCGCGGGTGCGGGACTTCCGGGGTCTGTCGCCGAAGAGTTTCGACGGCCGCGGCAACTACGCCTTCGGCATCCGCGAGCAGATCGTGTTTCCGGAGATCAACTACGACGAGATCGACGAGATCCGCGGTCTCGACGTCATCATCTGCACCACCGCGCGCACGGACGAGGAGGCGCGAGCGCTGCTCGAGGGGTTCAATCTGCCGTTTCGGCGGCAATGACGGGGAGACCCGAGGATGGCGAAGAAGAGTGCCGTGGAGAAGAACAAGCGCCGCATGAAGATGGTGGCGAAGTTCGCGGCCAAACGGGCCGAGCTCAAGGCCATCGTCAAGGACCGGGCGCGGGATCCGGCGGAGCGGTTCGAGGCCATGCTCAAGCTGGCCAAGCTGCCGCGCAACAGCTCGCCGGTGCGGGTGCGCAACCGTTGCCTGCTCACCGGCCGGCCGCGCGGCTATTACCGGCGTTTCGGTCTTTCGCGCATCGCGCTGCGGGAGCTCGCCTCGGAGGGCAAGCTTCCGGGTGTGATCAAGGCGAGCTGGTAGGGAGCAGGGTGTCCACCATGACGATGAGCGATCCGCTCGGCGACATGCTCACCCGCATCCGCAACGCCCAGCGCGCGCACAAGCCGACCGTGACCACCCCCGCCTCCAAACTGCGCGCCAATGTGCTGGAGGTGCTGAAGCGCGAGGGGTACATCCGCGGCTTTGAAGTGCGGGAGCTCGGACCGGGCAAGCGCGAGATCACCATCGAGCTCAAGTATCACAACGGCGAGCCGGTGATCCGGGAGATCAAACGGGTGTCCAAGCCCGGGCGGCGGGTGTATCGAGGCGTGGACGAGCTGCCCTGGGTCTACAACGGCCTGGGCATCGCCATCGTCTCCACGCCGCGCGGGGTGCTGTCCGATGCGGAAGCGCGCGCCCAGCGGGTGGGCGGCGAAGTCCTGTGCACGGTGTTCTGACCATGTCGCGGATCGGCAAACTCCCCATTCGCATCCCCGAGGGCGTGGAGGTGGCGATCGCCGAGCGGCGGGTGCAGGTGAAGGGCCGGCTGGGTGAGCTGGCGTGGGAGCTTCCGCGCGAGATCGCGATCGCCCGGGAGGACGGCCAGCTCGCCCTCAAGCCGGTGTCCACGAGCCGGCGCGCCCGGGCGCTGTGGGGGCTCGCCCGCAGCCTGGTGGCCAACATGGTGGAGGGCGTGAGCCGGGGCTTCGAGAAGCGGCTCGTGATCTCCGGCGTCGGTTACCGGGCCCAGAGCGACGGCCGCTTCCTGACCCTGCAGCTGGGCTACAGCCACGACATCAAATACGCCATTCCCGCCGATGTGAAGGTGGAGACGCCCTCGCCGACGGAGATCATCGTGCGCGGGATCGACAAACAGCGGGTGGGGCAGGTGGCCGCCGAGATCCGCGCCTTCCGCAAGCCCGAGCCGTACAAGGGCAAGGGTATTCGCTACGCCGACGAGGTCATCCTGCGCAAGGAAGGGAAGAAGAAGTAGCCATGGTCAAACCCAAGGAGCGCTTCGAGCGGCGCAAGCGGCGCACCCGCTGGTGGATCCGCAAGCTGGCCAAGGGGCGGCCGCGGCTGTCGGTGTTCCGTTCGCACAAGCACATCTATTGTCAGGTGATCGACGACGAGCGCCGCCACACGCTGGCCGCCGCCTCCACCCTGGATCCGGAGCTGCGCGAGGAGCTCGCCAAGGGCAGCGACAAGGAGGCCGCCCGCAGGGTGGGGCTGTTGATCGCCAAGCGGGCGAAGGAGGCCGGGATCACCAAGGTGGTGTTCGACCGCGGCGGCTACAAATACCATGGCCGGGTGCAGGCGCTCGCCGAAGGCGCGCGAGAGGGCGGGCTGGAGTTCTAGCAGCGGGGAGCTGGGATGGCACGAGCGAGGGCCAGCGAGGAGCGCCAGGAGGTCGAACTCATCGACCGGCTGGTGTCGGTCAACCGGGTGGCCAAGGTGGTCAAGGGCGGGCGCCGCTTCGGCTTCTCGGCGCTGGTGGTGGTGGGCGACGGCAAGGGCCGGGTGGGCTACGGCCACGGCAAGGCGCGGGAGGTGCCGGAGGCGGTGCGCAAGGCCACCGAGGAGGCGCGGCGCAAGATGATCCGGGTGCCGCTGCGCCAGGGGCGGACGCTCCACCACGA
>JALSGW010000322.1 GCA_026982585.1 Alphaproteobacteria bacterium
CGACACCCACAGCGCGAACACCGTCGGGCCCAGCAACACCGCCGCCATCAGCAGCACAAGCGGCAACAGCAGCCGATGGCGGAGCGAAAGCCCGATTCGCACTTGCCCACCTTCTCCGCTCGCGAGAGAGCGCCCGGCCTCGCGGCCGGGCGCCGCCCTTCGCCGACCCCAGGGCGAGGAACGCTATTCGCCGAGCAGGCTGCGCAGGCTCGCCGCCGCCGCCCTGAGCGCCTCCTCGGCGCTCTTCTGGCCGGCCACCGCCGCATTGAGCTCGGTGCCGACGATGTCGATGATCTCCTCCGCCCGCTCGCCCACCGCAAGCGGCTCGGCATCCTCGAGGATCGCCAGCACCGTGCGGTAGTACCGCTCGCCGTAGCCCTTCTGCCACACCTCGGGATCGCTCATGGCGGAGCTGCGCACCGGCGCACCGCCCATGATCACCCGCTCCTTTTCCACCGCCTTTGAGGTGATCCAGGAGATATAGCGCCAGGCGGCGTCCTTTTCGTCGGTGTTGTGGGGAATCGCCCAATACCAGGCGCCGAGCACCGCCTTGCCGCCCGGCACCTCGTAGAGCTGGAACTTGCCGGCGAGCTCGCCCGCGGGCCCCTCGGGGTTGTTGAGGGTGGGCAACATCCAGTTGTAGCTCAACATGCTCGCCGCCTTGCCCGCGGCCATCGCCCGCAGCGCCTCATCGAAGCCCCAGTTGACCGAATTGGGTGGTGCGGCGTTGTTGTAGGTCTCGATGTAAAGCTCGAGCGCCCGCACGGCCTCCGGCGAGTCGATCGCCACCCGCCCCGCGGCGTCGAACAGATTGCCGCCCGCGGCATAGAGCCAGTTCTTCCACTCCTCGAACACCTTGTAGCCCCGCTGGGGCTGCATGGCGGCGCCGTAGAAACCGTCGCGGGTGAGCGCCTTGGCCGCCGCCACATAGTCCTCGAGGGTGGTGGGCACCGCGAGGCCGGCGGCGTCGAACACGTCCTGGCGCACGATCAGCCCGAGCGCATAGTTGTAGTAGGGCACGCCCCAGATGCGCCCGTCCACCTCGCCGATGGCGCGCAGGGGGGCGACGAAGTCCTCATAGGCGTAGCCCTGGGTGGCCCGGATGCGATCGTCGAGCGGCTCCAGATAGCCGGCGCGGGCGAACTCCACCATCCACGGGTTGTCGACGATGATGACGTCGTAGATGGCCTCCGGCGCCAGGAAGGAGGTGAGGATCTTGTCCCGCATCGCATCATAGGGCATGGCGTCGAAGACCACGTCGATGTCGGGATTGTCCCGCTCGAAACGCTCGGTGAGCCGGGCCACGATGTCGAAGTCCGGCACCTCCTCCATGATGACGTTGAGTTCGCTGCCGGCCGCCGGACCGTTCGTCCCAGCCCAGGCCAACAGGGCCACCGCTGCAACCGTGCGCACGCCTCGCATGAGCTCTCCTCCCTCCGGCAAAGCCTCCACCGCGTTCAGTCCATGTGCGCGCCGCCCGTGACGTTGACCGCCTCGCCGGTGATGAAGCGGGCCGCATCGGACGCGAGAAACACCACCACCGCGGCGACGTCCTCGGGGGTCTCGAGGCGCCCGAGCGGGGTCTGGGCCACATATTCGCGCCGCACCTCCTCGGGCGTCAGGCCGCGCAGGCGCGCCTCCCACTCCACCTCGCGGTCCTGCATGCCGGTGCGCACGAAGCCGGGACACACGGCGTTGACGCGAATGCCATGCGCGCCCACCTCCCGCGCCACCGCCTGGGTCCAGCCGATCACCGCGAACTTGCTGGCCGAATAGTGGGCGAGCAGGGGCGCCCCGATCTTGCCGGCCATGGAGGCGATATTGACGATCACCCCCTGGATGCCGCGGGCGAGGAAGTGCCGGAGCGCCTGCTGGTTGGTGAGAAAGACGCCGCGGGCGTTGACGGCGAAATTGAAGTCCCAGTCCTCGTCGGTGAGGTCGACCGCCCGCCGCATGGTGGACACACCGGCGTTCGCGACCAGCACCTCATAACCGCCGAAGGCGCGCTCCACCTCGGCGAAGGCGGCCTCGACACTGGCCCGCTCGCGCACGTCCACCGCGATCCCGAGATGGCCCTCGCCGGCGGCGCGGGCGGTGGCGGCGGCACCCTCCCGGTCGCGGTCGAGGACCGCCACCCGCACCCTGTGTTCGGCCAGCGCGAGCGCGATGGCGCGCCCGATCCCGGTCGCTCCTCCGGTCACAATCGCCCGCTTGCCCTGGAGATCCGACAGCAACGGCACGCCACACCTCCCCGGCCCTCGCCGGCTACGCTACGTTCGCGTTCGAACGTCGTCAAGTGCGCTTTCGCACTGGACCTGTGCGAAGGCACGCGCTAGCCTGGACGGCGAGGGCCGCGAGGGAGGTGTGCGGTGTCCGAGCTTGCGCCCGGCGAGCGCACGACGCGGGCCGGCGGATCGAACGGGCTGCAGCGGCGCGAGCGGTTGTGCGCGCTGGTGGCGCGCCGCGGCTTCGCTTCGGTGGCAGAGCTCGCCCGCGCCTTCGGGGTCTCGGAGATGACCATCCGCCGCGACCTCGACCGGCTCGCCGCCGCCGGGCTGGTGGTGCGGGCGCACGGCGGGGCGGTGGCCCGCGAGCGCGCCGGCGTCGCGCTGGCCCTGGATGAGCCCTCCTTCCGGGCGCGGCTACGCCGCGCCGCCGCGGCCAAGCTCGCCATCGCCCGTCGCGCCCTCGAGCTCGTACCCCCCGGCTGCACCCTCGGCCTCGACGTCGGCACCACCACCTTCGAGCTCGCCCGCGCACTCGCGCCCAGGGACGATGTGCGGGTGTTCACCAACAGCCTGCAGGCGGCCTCGGTGCTGGGCCAGGGACGGGTCGAGGTCTATCTCCCCGGCGGGCGCATCCGGCCGCGCGAACTCTCCCTGGTCGGCTCGATCGCCGCCCGGGAGCTCTCGCGCTACTGGCTCGACCTCGCCTTCCTGGGCGCCGCCGGCGTCACCGCCGACGGCTTCTTCGACTATTCCCTCGAGGATACGGAGATCAAACAGGTCTACCTCGCCCGCGCCCGGCGGGTGGTGTTTTTGTGCGATTCCACCAAGTTCGCCCGGATGTCGGTGGTCAAGGTGTGCGCACTCGAACAGGTGCACACCCTGGTCACCGAGGCGTCGCCGCCGCCGCCGCTTGCGGCCGCCCTGGCCCGCGCCGGGGTGGAGGTGGTGGTCGCCCAGCCGCAGCCGGAGCTTGGCGTTGGCCAGGGAGATTGACGGTGCCGGAGCTCTTTCCCGACTGTCCCAAGGCGGTGATCGGCATGGTCCATCTGGGGGCGCTGCCCGGATCGCCGCTTTTCGACGCCGCGCGCGGTATCGACGGCGTCATCGAGGCGGCCGCCGCGGATCTCGAGCGGCTGCAGGCGGGCGGCGTCGATGCGGTGATGTTCGGCAACGAGAACGACCGTCCCTATCTGCTCGCCGCACCCGCCGAGGGGGTGGCGGCCATGACCGCCGTGATCGCCGCCCTCAAGCCGCTTTTGCGCGTTCCCTTCGGCGTCGATTACCTGTGGGACCCCTATGCCACCGTGGCGATCGCCTGCGCCACCGGGGCGGCGTTCGCGCGCGAGGTGTTCACCGGCGTCTATGCCTCCGACATGGGGCTCTGGCGCCCCGACTGCGCCGGGGCGGTGCGGCTTAGGGCACGGCTCGGCCGTCCCGACCTCAAGCTGCTCTTCAACGTCAACGCCGAGTTCGCGGCCCCCCTCGATGAGCGCGACGTGGCGCTGCGGGCGAAGAGCGCCGTCTTCTCCTCGCTTGCGGATGCGGTGCTGGTCTCGGGCCCCCTCACCGGCCAGCCGGTGGATGTGGAGCTGCTCGAGCGGGTGCGGCGGGCGGTGCCGGATGTCCCCCTGCTCGCCAACACCGGCGTCAACCTGGACAATGTCGAGACCATCCTCAAGCTCGCCGACGGTTGCGTGGTCGGCACCCACTTCAAGCGCGACGGCGATACCTGGAACCCGGTCGACGGCGAGCGCGTGGCCCGCTTCATGGACCGGGTGCGGCGGCTGAGGTGAGGGGCGATGGCGCTTCTGCTCGGCATCGACATCGGCACCACCTCCACCGTCGCAATCCTCCTCGATCCGGAGCGGGGGGTGCGGGCGGTGGCGCAGCGGCCGGCCGGCCTGCACAGCCCGCGGCCGGGCTTCGCCGAGGCGGATCCCGAACAATGGTGGGGCAACCTGTGCGCGCTGGTGCCGGAGCTGCTCGCCCGGGCGGGGGCGCGGGCGGAGGAGGTGGCGGCGGTCGGCGTCGCCGGCATGGTGCCGACGGTGGTGCTGGTGGACGCCGAGGGACGGGTGCTGCGCCCCTCGATCCAGCAGAACGACGCCCGGGCGGTGGCGGAGATCGCCGCCTTCCGCGAGCGGTTCGACCAGGAGCAGATCCTGGCGCGCACCGGCTCCGCCATCACCCAGCAGAGCCTCGGCCCCAAGCTCGCCTGGCTCTGCCGGCACGAGCCGGAGGTGATGGCCCGGACGCGCGGGCTCATGGGCTCCTACGACTTCATCGTGCACAGGCTCACCGGTGCGCGCAGCGCCGAGCGCAACTGGGCGCTCGAGAGCGGCCTGTTCGATTTTCGCGAAGAGTGCTGGATCGCCGAGCTCCTCGAGGCGGCGGGCATCGAGGAGGCGTGGCTCGGGTCGGTGCGCTGGCCGCATGAGGTGGTGGGCGAAGTGACCCCTAAGGCCGCCGCGGCCACAGGTCTCCGCCCGGGCACGCCGGTGGTGGCGGGAAGCGCCGACCACGTGGCCTCGGCCTTCTCCGCCGGCGTGGTCGAGGCGGGCGATCTGCTGGTCAAGCTCGGCGGTGCCGGCGACATCCTCTATGCCACCGAAACGCCTCTCGTCGATGCGCGGCTTTTTCTCGACTACCATCTGGCGCCGGGGCGCTGGCTGCCGAACGGCTGCATGGCCGCTTCGGGAAGCCTGATCCAGTGGTTCCGCGCCGAGTTCGGCTGCGGCGCCGATTACGCCGCGCTCGACCAGGAGGCCGAGGCCACCCCCGCCGGCGCCGGCGGGCTCGTGCTGTTGCCCTATGTGCTCGGCGAAAAGACGCCGCTCAACGATCCCGAGGCGCGCGGCGTGTTCTTCGGCCTCACCCTGGCGCACGGGCGCGGACATCTGTTCCGGGCGGTGCTGGAGGGGATCGCCTACGGATTCCGCCATCATCTCGAGGTGTTCCGGGAGCACGGACTCGCCGTGCGGCGGGTGCGGGTGACCAACGGCGGCGCCCGCTCGCGGCTGTGGAAACAGGTCACCGCCGATGTGCTCGGTCTCGCGCTCGAGCCGGTGCGCGAGCATCCGGGCTCCTGTCTCGGCGCCGCCTACGTGGCCGGCATGGGCACCGGGTTGTTCGCCAGTTGGAGCGGCATCGAGGCGCTGTTGCAGTTCGATCCGGTGGTGGAGCCGGACCCGCGCACCGCCCCTATCTACGACGAGCTCTATGCCGTCTACCGCAGCCTTTACGAGCACACGGCACCGCTCATGCACCGGCTCGCGCGCGCCTTTGGGGGAGCCGAGCCGTGAGCCCGCTTTTGGAGATCCAGGGTCTCTTCAAGCGCTTCGGCGAGGTGGTGGCGGTGGGCGGCATCGACCTCGCCGTGGAGGAGGGCGAGTTCCTCTCCCTGCTCGGCCCCTCCGGCTGCGGCAAGACCACGGTGCTGCGCTGCATCGCCGGCTTCGAGGCGCCGGATGAAGGGCGGCTCGTCATGGCCGGGCGCGATCTCGCCCGCCTGCCGCCGGAGCGCCGGGACGTGGGCATGGTGTTCCAGTCCTATGCGCTCTTCCCGAACATGACGGTGGCCGGCAACATCGCCTTTCCGCTCATGTTGCGGGGGGTGGAGCGGGAGGTGCGGCGGCGCCGGGTGGAGGAGCTCTTGGCCCTCGTGCGCCTGCCGGGCTACGGCCAGCGCCGCATCCACGAGCTCTCGGGCGGGCAGAAGCAGCGGGTGGCGCTCGCCCGCGCGCTTGCCAAGGAACCGCGGCTGCTGCTCCTGGACGAGCCCCTCTCGGCGCTGGATGCCAAGATCCGCGAGGAGCTGCGGGTGGAAATCCGCCGCATCCAGAAGGAGCTGGGCCTCACCGCCGTCTACGTCACCCACGACCAGGAGGAGGCGCTGGCCATCTCGGATCGGGTGGTGGTGATGAACGAGGGGCGCATCGAACAGGTGGGCACCCCCACCGAGATCTACCGGCGGCCCAAGAGCCTGTTCGTCGCCGCCTTCGTCGGCACCATGAACTTCTTCCGCGGCCCGGTGCGCGGAGGGGCGCTCTTGTGGCGCGATCAGCGGCTGCAGCACCGCGATCTCGCCGGCCTGCCGGATGGGCGGGAGATGGTGCTGTGCCTGCGCCCGGAGGAGATGCGCCTGGTGGCCGGCGGGGGAGGCGGCAACGGCGTCAATCGTCTGAGCGGGCGGGCGGGGCCGACCACCTTCCTCGGCGCCATCGCGCGGCTGCGGGTGTTCGTGGGCGAGGAGGAGTGGGTGGACGTGGATCTGCCCGCCGCCGGGGTGCCGCCTTTGGAGATGGGACGGACCGTGGTGATCGAGTTTTCCGCCGAAGCGGGGGTGGTGCTGCCCGCCGAGGCGGAGGTGCCCGGCGGGCGCGGCGCGGCCGCGCTCGCGCCCGCCGGGTGAGGCCGGGCCGATGGGACCCGGCCGCGCGTGCAACCGGCAAAGGAGGGAGGAGATCATGCTCGCCAAACGTCGTCTGCTGCTCGGGGCCGCGGCCTCGGTGCTGTTGATCGCGGCAGCGCAGGCCGATGATCTCGACGTCGGCACCCTGGCCGAGGAAGCCAAGGCCGAGGGCGGGGTCATCAACACCTACGGCATGCCGGAGACCTGGGCCAACTACGGCGGCATCTACGCCCGCTTCGAGGAGAAGTACGGCATCCGCCAGCAGGATATCGACATGGGCTCCTCGGTGGTGCTGGCCCGCATGCGGGAGGAAAACGCCTCCAAGAACGACGTCGCCGACCTCAAGCCGGCCTTCGCCTCCATCCTGGCCAGCGAAGGGCTCACCTATCCCTACAAGGTGAGCTGCTGGGAGGATCTGCCGGAGGGGCAGAAGGGCGTCGGCAAGGACGGCTCCACCTGGTATGCCGCCTACAAGGGCACCTTGGGGTGGATCGTGAACACCCGGATGGTGGACAAGGTGCCCCGCACCTGGCAGGAGCTCGCCGATCCCGCCCTCGAAGGGCTCGTGAGCTATCTGGATCCGCGCGCCACCGGCACCGGCGAGGCGACCGTGAAGGCCGCCGCCTATGCGATCTCCGGCGATCCCTACGACGTCGAGGCGGGGGCCGAGTTCCTCGGCAAGCTGCATGAGATGGGGATCATCGCCTCGGTGGATCCCAAGGTGGACGTCTCCAAGTTCCAGCGCGGCGAGGTCGCGATCCTGATCAACTTCGACTACAACCTCCTCAAGTGGAAGGAGGACCTCGGCATCCCGGCGGAGGTGGTGATCCCCGCCGACGGCACCATCGCCTCGGGCGGCGGCGTGGTGGGCGCCCGCAACGCGCCCCATCCCAAGACCGTGGAGCTGTTCCTCGAGTATCTCCTGTGCGGCGAGGGCCAGCAGTACTACGCCAAGGGCTTCGTCTCGCCCATGAACCCGACGGTGGAGCTGCCCGCCGACGTGGCCTCCAAGTTCCCGCCGAAGGAGGCCTACGCCAACGTCCGGTTCGTCGACTACCAGAAGGACGCCGAATATTCGGACGCGCTCAAGGAGGCGTGGGCGCGCGCGGTCGGCGCCCAGTGACGGCCAACCAAGGGGGGCGGGTGCGCCCGCGCCCGCCCTCCCCTCGCCGAGGAGCCGGGGCATGAGGGGGATCGGATGGGCCGAATGGGTGTTGCTCGCACCCTTCGTCCTGTTCGTGGTCGGCTTCGAGCTCTATCCGATCCTGGTGATGGTGGGGCGCAGTTTCTTCGACCAGAGCGGCGCCCCCACCCTCGCCTATTACCTGCAGATCCTCGAAAATCCCGTCTACCGCACGGCCATCCGCAACTCCCTTCTGTTCGCCACCGCGGGCGCCGCCGTGGGTGCCTTGGGGGGCACCTTCGTGGGCTATCTGGCCCCGCGGCTGCCGCGGCGGCTGCATCAGTTCCTCCTCTCGCTCTACGCCCTGCCGCTCACCCTCTCGGGGCTGGTGGTGGCCTTCGCCTTCATCGTGCTGCTCGGCCGCAACGGCGTGCTCAACCTCATCGCCCGCGAGCTGTTCGATCTTCCGCGCAACGTCTATTTCGACATCTATTCGTGGTACGGCATCGTCCTCGTCTACGCCTTCTTCCAGATCCCGCTGATGACCCTCACCATGGCGGCGGTGTTCGAGAACCTCGACCGCTCCCTCATCGAGGCGGCGCGCAATCTCGGCGCGCGGCCGTGGCAGGTATGGCGGCACGTCATCATCCCGGTGCTCGCCCCGGGCTTCCTCGCCGGCCTGTCGATCCAGTTCGCGGGATTGCTCGGCGCCTTCGGCACCGTGCTGGCGCTGGTGGGCGGCGCCAAGAATCTGCTCGCCATCCAGATCTACTACCATACCAGCGAATCCACCTACAACCTGCCCCAGGCGGCGGCGCTGTCGGTGGTGTTGATCGGCCTGATCGCCTCCGTGCTGTTCCTGCTCAACCGGCTCGAGCGCTGGGCGCGACAGGCCGGAGGAGGTTGAGCGATGCGGCGGGTCACCAGCCTGCAGATGGTCCTGCTGGTGTTGCTCGTGGCCTTCATCGTGGTGCCGCTGTTGATGCCGGTGATCTTCTCCTTCAGCGTCTACTGGCAGGACATCCTCCCCGAGGGCTTCACCCTCCAGTGGTACGAGAGGTTCCTCTCCAAGCCGGCCACGAGCCGCTCGCTCACCGTGTCCCTGATCGTCGCCTCGAGTGCGGTGGCCCTCAACCTGGTGATCGCGGTGCCGGCGGGCTATGCCATGGCGCGCATGCGCGGCCGGGCGCGGCGGTTTCTGGTCGCGGTGGCGCGCATCCTGCCGCTCGTGCTGCCGCCTGTGGTGGTGGGAACGGCGTTGCTGCTCGCCTTCTCGGGCCCGCCCCTGGCCATCTCGGGCACCATCTGGATGGTGATCATCGCCCACACCCTGCTCGGCTTTCCCTTCATGATCCGCAACACGCTGGCGAGCTTCGACACCCTGGATGTCAACACCCTCTCCGAGGCGGCGCAGAGCCTCGGCGCCAACCTCTGGCAGCGGCTGCGCTACGTCATCCTGCCCAACGTCGCGCCGGGGGTGCTGGCCGGGGCGCTGTTGGTGTTCGCGATCTCCATCGGCGAGTTCGAGGTGACCAGCATGGTGGCCGGCTTCGAGGCCCAGACCCTGCCGCTGCAGCTGTTCCAGCAGATCCGCAACGACATGCGCATCGCGAGCGCCATCTCCGCCTTTCTGGTCTATGTGTCGCTGGTCTGCTTCCTCGGCATGACCTGGCTCAGCGCCTACCTGCGGGAGCGCCGGGGATGAGGGCGGAGCTCAAGGCGGCGCTCGAGGCGGCGGAGGCCGCGGGGGAGCTGTTGCGGTGCCGGTTCCAGGAGGGCGTGCGGGTGTCCTACAAGGGCGCTCGCGATCCGGTCACCGAGGCGGACCGCGAGGCCGAGCGCCTGGTCGCGGAGCGGCTCGGGGAACGCTTCCCCGGCTACGGCTTCCTCGGCGAGGAACAGGGCCGGCGGCGCGACGGGGCGCTGCGATGGGTGGTCGATCCCTTAGACGGGACCACCAACTTCTCCCGCGGCATCGATCGCTTCTGTGTGTCCATCGCCCTTGAGCGCGACGGCGAGGTGCTGCTGGCGGTGATCCGGGACCCCTTGCGCCGGGAGAGCTTCTTCGCGGTGCGGGGCGAGGGGGCGTTCTGCAACGGGCGACGGATCCGGGTCTCGACCACCCGAAGCCTCGAGCGGGCCGTCGCCGCCTCCGGCTTTCCCTATCCCGACCGCGCGCACGAGGCCGACAATTTCGGTCTCTGGCGGACCATGGTGCAGGCCTGCCAGGCGGTGCGCTGCCTCGGCGCCTCGGCCCTGGACCTCGCCCATGTCGCCTGCGGGCGGCTGGATCTGTTCTGGGAGCTCGGCCTCGATCCCTGGGATCAGGCGGCGGGGGCTTTGCTCGTTCAGGAGGCGGGCGGCCTTGTGAGCGCGGTGGACGGCGGCCGCTTCGACCCCCACCGCCCCTCCATCCTCGCCGCCAACCCGGCCCTGCACCGCGCGGCCGTAGAGCGGCTTTCGGGCGCAGCGCGGCCGGGTGGCTAGCATCCGGCGCGCGCTCGCCTTCCGGCATGTCGCGAACCGGCCCCGACCGCGGCCAAAGTCCGACCCAGATTGTCAAACGGCGCGCTCCGGGTCATGATGATCGGAAAGGGGGCGGCAGTTCGGGACACGGGCGATGGATCTGTTCTGGTTTCTGGCGGGCCTTGCGGTCGGGGCGCTCGCGGTGCGGTGGTGGCAGGGCCGGGAGCAGAGCGGCCGGCTCGAAGAGGTGCAGGCCAGCTGGGAGCGCAAGTGCGCCCATCTCGAAGACGAGCTCCGCCGCGCCGACGCGCAGCACGAGGAGACCAAAGAACGGCTGCGCGAGGCCGAGTTCCGCATCCAGGAGCTCGAGGCCCGTCTCGCCCAACTGCACCCGTCGAGGCCTTCCACCGCCACGGCCGAGGCGGGATCCGACCGTGCCCCTGAAGGCGAGGAGCTCGAGCGCATCAAGGGCATCGGGCCGCGGCTCGCCCTCAAGCTCAAGCAGGCGGGTATTCTCGGCCTCGAAGACCTCGCCCGGCTCGATCCCGACGAGGCGGCCCGCCTCGACGACCAGCTGGGGCTGCGCGGCCGCTTGTTGCGGGAGCGCTGGGTGGAGCAGGCGCGCGCGCTGCTCGGCGGCTGAAGGACGCTCCGGTGGTCAGGCCCGCGGCCGGCCCGCCGAGGGCAGCGCCGTGTGCGGTCCGGGCGGCATCCCCACCTCGATCCGCCCCGGCGCCGCATCGGTCGGTGCCATCCCGGCGCGCTGCTCCCGGCGCGCCACCTGCAGGCTCCACACGGCCGCGATCAGGGCCACCACCACCAACGCCAGCACCGCATAGGCCAGGGACCTGCGCACGGCCGCACTCCCGCTTGGGCATTCCCCATTGTCGCCGCCGGGCGGGCCGGCTTC